>JAKIYB010000017.1:0-13612 GCA_022708765.1 Armatimonadota bacterium
TATAGGTACCGCCCGCGTCTATTCCCAGTCCCAGTTCCATGCCAGATCTCCCTCATGGCCAACAAGGAAATGCTACCGCGACGCCCCCACCACCCATCCTTGATGCGCAGGTGGTGGGGGCAGGAGGAGACAGAACCGTTATGCGACTGTTCGTACCAGGATCTTGGCCAGGTCAACAGCACTCGCGGCATCGGCGGCATACCCATCGGCACCGATCTCATCGGAGAATTTCTGTGTGACCGGAGCACCGCCAATCATCACTTTGATAGCTTCGCGCTGTCCAGTCGCGATGAGCGCATCAACGACTTGTTTCATGCCGGGCATGGTGGTGGTCAACAGGGCGGAGAGCGCGATGATATCGGCGTTGTGTTCCTTTGCCGTCTCAACGAATTTCTCCGGAGCGACATCAACGCCAATATCAACCACTTCGAACCCGTTACCTTGCAGCATCATCGTAACCAGATTCTTGCCAATGTCATGCAGGTCACCTTTGACTGTGCCGATGACTACAGTTCCGATTGGCTTTACACCGCTGGCGGCAAGGAGAGGATTCAGTAATGCCACTGCTTCTTTCATGGCGCGTGCCGCAATCAATACTTCAGGCACATAAAACTCATTCTTCTTGAAACGATCTCCCACCACCGACATCCCGGCAATCAGGCCTTCGCTGATAATAACCTGTGGGTCAATCCCCTCGCTTACCGCTTGTTGGGTCAGCGCAACCGCCTCGGCTTTCTTTCCGCGGATGATGCACTCGGCCAAATGCTGAAAATCTATCATCGTGTCATGCCTCCCATGGTTGGGGATATGCGAAGGGAGCATGCCCGGCCAACACGAGTCGGTTGATCCAGAACCGTCCCATCGGACCCCCGTTATGTCCATTATACGAACGCGACTTCTCCGGGTCTGGCACTCTCGCGTTGTGTTTTCATGCCACGAGTCCGGCACGATGGTGTTCTGGTGCAGGATGGTAGTATGATGCGCTTGCGTCGCCAGGCAAGGACTGTGGAGATGTCATTGCATCATGCGACGGCACTGCCGTGAAGCACTTCATCACGAAACGCCAAATAATTCTCGAGGGGTACCGATTCATCAACTTCCCCGGAACTCCCGATAAGCAAGCTGCCCTCCGTCCCCACCTCATTGATCATCCGTCGGGCTTCTTGCCGTATCTCCTGGTGCGTGCCCGCGCGCAGTAACTCGGTGACGTCCAGCCCCCCGACTAACAGGAGTTCCGGATAACGCCGACGCAAGGCATAGATATCCATGCCTGCCGCCTGCTCAATCGGATGCAGCCCATCAATGCCTGCGGCGAGCAGATCGGGCAAAACTTCCATCAGATATCCATCCGAGTGCAGAATCACCCGAAGACCCTGATCATGGCATTCCGCGCAAATTTCCGCCAGGTCTTCAAAGAAGCCGACCTCCATCAACAGCGACCGGCTAAAAACCAGCCGGTCCCTGGACGCAATATCCGCGAACACGAGCGCGAGAGGACAATCGTGCGCACGCGCCCGCAGGGCGATATGGCGGGTGCGCTCGCGACGTAAGGCCCGCAACCACCGTTTCATCAGCTCCGGGTAATCCGCCAACAGGTAGGAAAAGGTCTCAAACCCGCAAACATCATAGCAGGCGTGGTTCACCGCGGTAGACGGGGTGCAGTTTAGTAGAACAGCACCATCTTTCGATGACGACAGGCTCTCCTCTGCGCGGACATCCGGCATGCGCAATGCTTCACATCGTTCTGCATCCCGCGCAATCCACTGCGCCCACTCTTCCAGCGTGCTGAAGGCGGGCCGCGTCACCCAGTGCCCCCAACGCGTGGACCGGCACTCGTTGCCGATAGCATCAGTCCAGACTCGACCTGGCGTATCCGGCTCGACCAGACGATAAGTGGCATCGAGCGCGCGGGCGACACCAGTCCGAACGACATCAGTATCCGCCGTCCCATCGAGAGGATGCCCGGCAAAATGCGTAATGACCGTCTCGTTCAGCAGCACATCGAACAACGGCGGGCGCTCTGGCCGGTGACCGGCACAGACCTGGGTAAGTATCGCTCGTGAATTCTCCATCGCCGAGTCCTCTACGGGAAACCGCTCATCACCTCAACGCTATTGACTTAAAAGATGATTTTGGTATCATTAAGAAAGTCGCTGATAACATACTCGCGCGCCGGACGGTTGTCAAATCCGCCTGCGTCATCAATACTCCGGATCGCTGAAAGGATCATCATCTTCGTTATGGCTGTGCTGATGCGCGAATCACCGATCACATTGATACCAATCGGGATTGCTTTTGAAGATTTTCGGCTCGCGTTCAGTCTGCTCGCGCGAACCTACGCGAAAACATGGGGTTTGTCTTGCGCTTTCACCGATGTCGAAGGGCGCATAATCGCGGGCACCTTCGCCTGCGCACAAGAATGCCAAGGAGAAACAGCCTGCGCGCTGAGCCGCAAGCGCGCCATCGAGCAATCCGCTCTCTGGGGCGAAGCCTTTTTACTCGAATGTCCGCATGGTTCAGTTGTCTGGGCCGTGCCGGTAATGCTGAACGCGCGCATAATTGGCGGTATAGCCACCGCTGTTTCCGACATCAAAGTACCCGGCAGTAGCACCGCAATGCTGTCGCCACTCGACATCAAGCGCGCCGCCGCGGACTTGCTCGCGCTGGCAACCGAGTCGAACTTGACCAATGCAGCGTTTCTCGAAGCGAAACAAGAGATTGCACAGCGGGAGACTGATCGCGCGCGCGCGATGTATGGGCTGCGTGACCTGGAATACCATGCGATCACGGATGTCTATCGTCAGGAAGAGCCTGCGCTGATTATGGCCATTAAGCATGGCGACCGCGCCTTCGCGCGCGCGATTCTCAATCGAGTTCTGGCCAGTATTTATTTTCTGGGCAACGAGCGTCCGCAGGTTCTGAAGAGCTTTCTGCTGGAACTGGTGGTCATGATGTCTCGCTCCGCGGTGGAGGCAGGGGGTGATCCGGCCGAACTGCTGGGTGCCAACTATTCGTCCTTTGCTGAGCTTGCCGGGATCGAGACCGAGGAAGAGCTGTGTGCCTGGCTGGTGTCAACGCTCGAACGTATCATGGATGCCATCAAGGCGTGCCAATCATATCCGATTAGCGTCTTGCTGGATGTCGCCCTCCAGTATATGCAGGAACACGTGAGCGAGAACCTGACACGCGACAGCGTTGCTGCTGTCGCATGCCTCTCCCCTTCGCATTTCAGCCGCATGGTAAAACAGCGTTTCGGACACTCGTTTACCGAATTATTGACGCAGATGCGGGTAGATACCGCGTGCCGCATGCTGGCGCAGACTGAAAAGAGCCTGATACAAATCTGTCTGGACAGTGGCTTCAACGACCAGAGTTATTTCACCAAGGTCTTTCAGAAGATCACGGGAAGCACTCCTGGCGAATACCGCCGCCAGCACCGTGTAACTGCCACTGGGGAATCGTCAGGTCAGACAGGAGATTCGCACGCGCCAATAACTCTTCTTTAAAACCGGTATGCTCCACCGGGTCACTCATCTACTCAATGACCGTGTCACAGCGCGGAGATGCATCGTCACCGTGCATTTGAAAACGTTGCGGCTTCCACCAGATAATCAACATCTCGGCGGCGTGCGGGGGGTGGGGGTGGCAGGCGTGATGCCGAGCCTTCGTGGGATAGAGTTGCCGAGGCGGACATTGCTACGTATTGCTGGGACGCGGTCATTGACCATATCCACGGATCTATTGTGCGCGAGCAGGCGCTGCTCCCCAAGCGCTCTCAACGACCACTCTGTAGTTCAGCCGCCAGTATTGGGCGTCGCCGGCGTGAGATTCTCAGGTGAACGGCAGGTGCTCGCGTATGATGGGCAGGGGAGGTGGCACGGTGCCAATGGACTTCGGCCCTGCCGAGGTAGGGATGCTACGCGAAATTTGCGTACTGAAGCCGGAACCGGGTTCAATACGTGTGAGTGACTTACCGGTACGCCCCGATCATTACAGTGAAGACCGGGGCGTACCAGAAGCGTGAAGCGGAACGTTGGCGCCGATACGCGCGGCGGTTATTCGTCGAACATGCCCGCCATTTCTTTCCCACCGAGCATCGCCATCAGCGAGGTTTTCGTCTGGATGCGCGGCAGGGGTTGGCCTTCCGCCAGCGCGCTACCCGGCCCGTAGCCGGTCATCATCAGCATCGCCACATCGGCTTCTTTAAATATGCCGGCGGGGATAGTCGCTTTCGTCGCGTCGCCTTTCAGCATCACCGTCTGTACGACCAGGCGGCGCACGTCTGCCATCTGCATGAAGCCCCAGTCGGCGGACATCATCGCTTCGGTATAGACTTCCGAGGCGCTCCAGAGAATCATGGTGTTTTTGCCCTGCATGCCGTAGGCAACCGCGGAGATGCCCAGGGCGTTCGGGATGGCATTCCACTGCAGCGGAATGGCGGGCACCATTGGTACTTCCTTATCCATCTTCGGACTGGTCAGATCAATGGGCGCGAGGAAATCCACGTTCTTCGGCGCGTCAAGACTGATGTTGCCGGTGTAATTTGTCGTCAGCGCGTAGGTGCCCACCAGTGAGGCATCCTTTGCGATGCGCCCTGGTTGCCGCTTTGTCGGCCAGTAGCCGGTCGTCCAGTTCGGCTTGTAGAAGTAGGACTGCATGTTCTGCGCCGCGTTGGCCTGCTCGCGCATTGCCGCTTTCTGCTCATCGGTGAGACCGGTCCATTTAATCACCTTTGGCTGGCCTTCTTTCACCGTCTCCGAGGACCCCCAGTAAATGAGAATGGTGAAGTCTTTGATGGAATCCGGGTCGAACTGGCCCTTTTCCGGTCCGGTCTGTCCGGGCTTAGGGCGGTATAGCTCCAGATCCATGCGCTTGCCGACCTTCAAACCCGTCGGCGGTTCAATGGAAGCGGTGGCATTCTTCGGTGCAATGGTCGGTGACCACAGACGCACGGAGAGCAGGCGCTCCGGCATGCCCGGCAGCGTCGCGCCGCCCAGCATGGCCGGATCAACGCCAGGTGGCAGTTCAATAGCCGGCATGCCCGCCATCTTCATCAGTTTTGTCTCGGCGAAGATGCCGAGGTAAGCCTGGTTCTCTACCGCGTACGACAACGCGCAGAGGAACAGCAGTGAGAGAGTGACGATACGCATGGAAACCTCCCGTATTCACGATGGTTTTTGTCACACAACTTGAAGCATATTATATCGCGTTCCTCCCCCCGCGCCTAGCGCCGGGGGAGGGAAAAACCGCGCGTACCACGAAATAGCGCATACATGTCATACCGAGCTGATTACTGTCGCATGGTGCTGCTGCTGCTGGCGCTGCTGTTACTCGGCCTGGGTGCGCACGGTCGGCTGCCTGTCCTCGATTTCACCGCTGGCCGCCTGCAGGAAGCGCTAGGGGCAAAGCAGGGGATGCTCGTGGAGGATGATGCCGCCGATGGCGGGCGCGCGTTTGAGGTGAAGGAAGCACTGCGCCTCGAACGGTATGGCGATTTGACCGCTGATGATGCCGGGAAACTGCTGCGCATCACCCTGCGGGCGATGGCGCCCATACAGCCTCCCGCGGATGCCAGCCTGTCCCTTGCCGTCTGGTCAGATACGCTCTGGCGTACCGAGGCGCGTCTTGATGCGCGTGAGTTTTCGCAAACGGGGCAATACGTCACCGTTACGCGAGAATTGATGCTCAGTGAGATCGGCCGCTCCGGCCTGTGGGTGACCGGTGGATGGCCGGGTCTGCGCATCGAGCGGCTTACCTATACCGTGCTCGATCCACCGCCCGTGCGCCTCATTCGCGTATGGCCGAAGAAGCTGTTGTATCGCCTGGGTGAAACCGGCGTAGTGGAGATCACGGCGCAGAACACCACGGACACCGCACAACGCGCGCGGCTGACCGTCGCCGTCGAAAGCGCGCTGGCCAATCGCGTGGTCATCCATGATAAGGATGTCGAGGTTAATACTGGCATCCAGACCATCCCCATTCCGCTGCCTCCGCAGCCGGAATACGGGCATGCCGTCATTGCGGAGTTACGCCAGGGTGAAACTGTACTGGGGCGTGCCACTGAGTATTTCTTCGCAACGAACCGCCCGCTGCACGTGGGCCAGTATGGCGGCTATGGCGCGGAAAGCGCCGCGGGCGCGATTATGACGCACCGCCGGCATTACTTCCCGCTGTTGGAGATTATGTTCTGGGCGCCGTGTGATATGAGCCAGATCGCGCCGCCCGCGGGAAAAGAGCGCTGGTGGTCAGGGCAGACGGGGAAGCTCGGTTCCGTGAAAAAGTACCAGGAGTATACGCGTATCGCCCACGAGCATGGCATGTCGGTGGTGGCGTATACGGTGTATAACAATGTCTTTGGCTGGCGAATCTTTGATTTAGGCCGCGCGCATCCCGACTGGCTGGACTGGTATGGACGGAAGCCGTCCTACAGAGTCGGAGACATGGCCGTCCTGCGCCGAGAGGACGATGCCGAACTGGAAACGCGCGAGGGACCGATTGAACCGACCAGTATGTGCGCCTTCATCACCGCCGGCAATCCCCATGCGTTGAAGTGGCATGGCGACCAACTGGCTGCCGGCATCAACTTGTTTGATATTGACGGCTATCGGTACGATGACTGGTTGAACTATGACCGGACGATGGTAGACCTGCTTGGCCGGAAGGCGCCGTTCAACGGGTGGACCAATCACACGCTGTTCGATTATCTGCGGGGCCGCGTCCGCGCGGCTAAGCCGGGGGCGATATTTGGGCACAACATGCGGTGGAACCAGGAAGAAAAGCCCGACCCTATGCGAGGGATACCCATTGAGTATACCGAGGCGGTGCGCGACGGCAGCATGGCGCTGCAGGAAGCCTGGTCGAATCGCGCCTTCACGAATCGAGCGCGCTGGGACGACTGGGCGAAACGCACGTTGCGCGCCGGAACGAACTGTTATCGCTACGGTGGAGAACAATACGTCATCACCGATGTTGCCAGTGATAGTGGCGCCAATGCCGCGGAGCGGAATTATCTCGTCGCGCTGGAGATGGCTGGCGGTTGCCATCTCGCATACGGTGTGCAGGAAGAGCAAACGCCGTATATGCGCCTCGCCTGTCGCTACAGCGATCTCCTCTACGGCGATAACCGTCATTTCCCCAATCCTGATGAGACGCTGCGGGTGATGGACGACGGTCAGCTATGGTGGCGCGATTACGTCCGCTACCGGACGGTTGCGCCAGGCAAGCGGGTCTACTACGTGCATCTCTTTAATCCGCCGGTGACGGAAAATATGCGAGAACAACCAGGCAAGGCCGGCGACCGATTGGGCGCGGATGAAGACCCTGCCCCGGAGGGCGGTGCGCTAATGCCGACACCGAACGCCGTGCCCTACGCCGCGCTGCGCCCGCCGGTGCGCGACGTAAAGCTTACCTGGCTGCTGCCTGACGGGTGGACGCCCAATGCCGCGTACCATATCACCGCCGATGGTCGCGGGGAGATTGCCCAGCGCTCGGAGACACAGGATCGCCTCTACACCTATCTGGAGCCCACCGGGCTTGAGCGGCAGTGGAGCATTGTCGCTGTTGAGTGCAGCGGTCCCGCGAATGCGCCCGAACCGGAAGAACGGCTGGCGCTGCCCCCGGTTCCGCCACTACCCGATATCAACGCTCCCATCGTTGCCCTGCCTGTCCCGGAACCGGTGAAATCGGCGCCCAAGCCCTTCTTGCTGCGCATGATCGGCGTGAAACGCGAGGGCATGAGCATCGTGGACGATCCCGACGCGATGGGAGGCAAGGCGTTAAAGCTGGGGCCGAAAGGCTTTAACGATGTTGACGCCGCTTTCGCTCCCGCACCGCCGGGACCGGGCCGCTACAGGCTGACGCTGCGGGTGAAGACGCCCGTGCCGGCGCCGGGGGGCGTGGCGGGTTTCCTTTCCAGCTCAAACAATAACACCACGCTCTGGGCGAAGCCCTACCGCGCCGAGTGGGCAATTCCCGCGGCGGCATTTCCCGCGCCCGGAAAGTGGGGTGAGGTCACGACCGAGGTGGTGATGACCTACCCGCGCTACTGGGGCGTCTTTTACGGGGGTTGGGATGGGCTGCTGCTTGATACCTTCACCCTCACACCGGTGGAGGTATTCACAGACAGCCAGCAGCTTGAATGGACGAATGTCCAGAAGTGGCCCGCCGAGCGCCCCACACCGGAGGAGCCGGCACCGGAGAGGACACCCGCTCCGGTGATTAACGAGCCCGGTGATCCGGACGGCGAGGGCTTTGAAATTCCCCCGCCCGTCGAGGAGTTCAAAGGTCCGCGCATCTGGTTGGGCAACGGGCTCTATTGTGACTACTACGGGTTGGACGCGGTCTTCACGAAGACATTGGGCGCACGCGTCACCCGAGCTGACCACATCATGTCCTGGGGCACTCCGTCCTGGCAGACCGCGCGGTTTCCGGATACGCCAGGGCGGTTGATGCGCTATGGTTGCGTGGTGCTGGGGAACGTGCCGTTGGCAACGCTCACCGTGGATCAGCGCGCCTGGCTGCGGGGTTACGTGCGCGACGGGGGCAGTCTGCTGCTGCTCGGTGGTCCGTATGGCTTCGGCAACGGCGGCTGGCAGGATTCCGATTTGCTGGGCGATATGCTTCCGATGACGATGACCAGCATGCGTGACCTGCGGTTCGTCGGCGAAAAAGCGCCGGTTGTGCTGGAACCTGCCGGCGCGCTCGCGAAGGGGATCGTATCGAAACAGCGTCCGATGGTATTCTGGCAACACCTCGTCAGCCCGAAGCCAGATGCGGCGGTGCACGTGACCGCCGGCGGCCAGCCCGTGCTCATCACCGGAACGTATGGCGAAGGCCGAGTCGCCGTCATCACCGCTACGCCTCTAGGCGAAGCGCCCGCGGGGTCAACGCCCTTCTGGGAATGGACCGAGTGGCCGACATTGATGACTACGTTGGGGAAGTGGCTGCTTGGAATGTAATTCAGGGAGGATTTTCGCTATTGGCAGTGAAAGCAGGATGTATCCAGGCTGGGGCATCCGGGAGGTGCTTTGATGCGACAGTATGCCGGCGTTATCTGTGTTGGATTGTTGATGGCCCTGGGAATTTCCGCCATGTCCGCAAATCCGTTACCGACATTTACCATACGCGAGCCGCTGCATCGCGACTGGCCGGCGCAACTGGTCCACTTCGCGGTGGAGGGGCTGCCGGTTGGCGCGGTGAAGCCGGATGCCACCGTGGTGCTGGATGACGGCGGCGTACCGCGCGCCTGCCAGTGGAGCGATTTGCAGGTGCATACGGACGGCTCCGCGCGCGCGGGTTTCGTCTGGTTCATGACTGATTTACCCGCTGGCTCCACCCGCGTCTTCCGCTTAGCCACCGGCACGCCGCCGACGCCACCCGTCGCCGCGTCAGTGCGACAGGCGAACGGCGTCATCGAAATGGATGGAACGACGGTAGCCGTGCGCCTGCCCGACATTACGCCGCTGACACGGCCAGCCGCGCTCTCTACCGTGCCTGCACCCCTGCAAGCCGTGCGCCTGCCCGGCGGCGCCTGGGCGGGCAAAGGCTGGCTGGTTGGAGATGTGCCCATTGCCAATGCGGCAACAACGATCACCGCCCGCGGCCCGCTCTTCGCTGAAGCGACGGTCGCCTACGAAGCGGTTAACGGTAAAGCATATACCATCACTGTGCGCGTGGAAGCCGGCAGTCCGGTGGCGCTCGTGACGGAAAGCTTTAACCTGCCCGCCGCCCAGGATGCCCACAACAGCCTGGAACAGACCGAACCGACCGATGGCGGGAAGATTCCTCTCGTCTGTTTTTCGTTGAGCCAGGGCTTGCACCCCGACACCGCGCGCTATCGCGGGTATGCCTCCACGCCCGAGCGCGGTACGATTCAGAAACCAGACAGTGATCGCGAAGGGAGTTATACCCTGACAACGGCGGAACGCCGCCGGCACTGGTCGCTGCTGGGTTGGATGAGCTGGTGGCCCGACGCGGGCACCTACTATACCGTATATCGCAACGGCGATGACGCCAACGGTCCCGTGCTTGGTTTCATGCGGATGTTTACCGGGCGCTGGAGCAATCCCACCGGCATTCAGGTATGGGGCGATCCGAAAGACGGGCTGTATCTCTGCGCGCCGCTGGGCATTACCCACCAACGGCACTGGCAGGTGGACGGCGTGAATGACCCCGAGCTTGATACCGATATCTACTCCGGATTCCTGTATCCCGATGTCGCGGCTGATGCCGGTAAACGCTGCTGGGCGCTCTACGCCGCGACGAAAGGGCAAGCCATCCGCGCCGATAATTCCATGGCAAAGGCCGGTCCCAATCGCGCGATGATCGCGTATGGCGAGTTCCCGCTGGATAAGATGAAGGATTGGCCACTCGACTGGCCACGCGACGTGGTCGCCCGCCCGCGCCTGCATACACCGCCCGCGCGCGCGACGGAATTCCAGTCAAAGGCCACCCCCGCGCAGATTGATGCGCAAATCACCGCGATGCGGGGCGTCGTCACGACGCTGCTTGATGCCAACGGCACGTTGGGGCGCACCACGCATTTCTTTCCCTTCACCGGCACCGCGCGCGGCTGCGTGCTGGCGGTGGACGAACTACTTTCCTCACCGAATTGTACGCCGGAACAGCGAAACGAGCTGACGAAGCTGCTGGCTTTCCAGGCGCTCGTGCTCACCGACCGAGACTTTTTCCCGGTCGGCACCGGCTTCCATCTTGGCAATCCGAATATGCCGTTGTCGTTGGATTCCGCGCTGGCGCTCATCGGTTGCGAATTACCCGACCACCCCGCGGCCGCCCGTTGGGCCACTCGCGGCATCATGAAGATTTCCGGAGCGTTCGATAAATACGTGCATCCGGAGAGCGGCGCGTGGAACGAATGCCCGCATTACATGTATGACGCCTCGCTCTATCAGATGTTCGAGGCGATGTTCGCGTTGCGCCACAGCGGATACGGCGACCTGTTCGACCGGCCCTCGGTGAAACGGTTGATGGAATACTGCATCGGCATTATGCCCCCGCCGGATGCGCGCTTCGGCTTCCGCATCATCCCCACCCAGGGCAACACCTCGCTGGAAGGGGCCACCATCCTCGGCTGGGCGGCGTCTGCCTACGCGAATACCGATCCCGCGCTCTCCGCGCGGCTGCAGTGGATGTGGCAGGAGGACGGCAAGCTTACGGTCTATCGCGGTTCGCGGGAGGTCATTCAACCCGAGCTGCCGGCGGCACAGCCGGAGAGCCGTTCCACCTGGTATAAAGGTTTCGGCGCAATTCTGCGCAATGGCTTTCCCGACCCGAACGAAACCTATATGGCATACCGGCAGGGGCAGTGGATGAGCCATTATGAAGACGGCGATCAGGGAAGCTGGCATCTGTATGCCAAAGGCGCGCCGTTGTCACTCGACTTCGGCTCGCAATACGGACCGACAATGAGCCGCCCCTGGCTGCACAACCGCATCAGCGTGGATCACAAGCTCGATCCCATGCTGCAGCACGAACACGATATCCATACATTCACCAGCCTGCGCGCCGTGGACTTCGTGGCTGGCAACGCGGTGATTGATACGCTGTTTCCCGTGAGCGAAACGCCGTACCATCCGATGGAGCAGCTACCCAACACGCCGGCGTCGAAACCGGAAGCAATCCCAATGATGACCTGGGAACGCGCGATTCTTTTCATAAAAGACGCTGACCTGCTGGGGCCGAACTACTTCCTGGTACGCGATTATTTCCTTGGCGCGACGAAGCCGACGGACTGGTCGGCGTGGTGCCTGGCATCAGATGTCACCTTCGACGGCAACATCGCGCGCTTCACCGGACAGCATGGCGTGGATCTGGATGTGGTGTCGCTGCTGCCCGGCAAGGTTACCTGGGTGCAAAACCGCGAGGCTATCCCCCCGCCGCCCACCATCGCGAAGCTCTCCTATGGTCCCGGCGTGCCGGGATGGCCGAAGGAATACCAGCAACCTGAGCAGGAGCATCCGCCCATCATGAGCCATAATTTTATGTATCTGGGCGAGGCATGGAAAAAAGTCAACGGGAAGAAGGTCTTCGAGGAACGGCAGATTTGTGCGCGCCTTACTCAACCGGTGGGCGCAGGATATCTCGTGCTCCTTTACCCGCGCAAACACGATGGAGAGCCGATCCCGACGTATGCCGGATGGGCGAATGGGCTGGGAGCGAAAGTGACGCTGCCGGCGGAGACACACTACCTGCTACTCTCGCCGCGAACGGTGCAGGTGAAAGACGGCGACATCGCACTGGATGCCGCCGTGGCTGTGGTGCGACGCGGCGCGGAGCGTCAATCGCTGACGTTGATCAAAGGACGGTCGGCACGACTGGGCAAATACAGCGTGACCGCGGAAGCGCCGGTATCGCTGAGCATCGCCGGCAACATCGTGCGCGGCGAAACGAACGGTGATGCGCAGACGGTGACGGTCAGCCTGCCGTTTGATGGAATCATCACCCTGGACGGCGCCGCCATTGGCCGCACGACGAAGCGAACGGCGACGATCATCATCCCTGCCGGCGCGCATACCTTTACCATCCGGTAATTGTCGCAATCATTGAGGTTCTGATGCAGTCATTATCTGTAAACGGTCACTGGCTGGTGCGTCCTGATAGCCTTGCGCTGGACGGCGAGGCCGGGTATGCCCATGTCTCTCGCCAGGCGGACGGCTGGATACATGCCCGCGTGCCGGGCGAAATCCATCTCGACTTGATGCGCGCCGGACAGATGGACGAACCACTGGTGAGCACCAACGCGCAACAATGCCGCTGGCCGGAAGAGCATGCGTGGTGGTATCGTACCACGGTGACGGTTGCCGACGCCTTCCTGCGCGAGGAACGACAGCAGCTCATCTTTGATGGGCTTGATCTCTACGCGCAGGTCTTCCTCAACGGCACGATGATTGGTTCCGCGGTCAACGCCTTCGTGCCCGCGATTTTCGACATAAGAGGCTTGCTGCATGGCGGTGAGAACGAGGTGGTGGTGCGATTGACCGCCGGCACCGAACTCACCGCCGACAAGCCGTTTCCCGAAGGGCACAAGCAGCCCGAAGGCATTTATGGCCATCGCGACTATCACCAGCGCCGCTGGCTGCGCAAGCCGCAGTTCAGCTACGGCTGGGATTGGGCGGATGCCCTGCCGAATATCGGCATCTGGCGCGGCGTGCGGCTTGAGGGCCGTTCCCACGGGGTGATAGATGATTTGCGCCTCGACACCGTCATCCAGGGGCCGCAGGTCTTCCTCGCGATGGATGCTGTGTTGGAAAATTTCCATCCGTTCAGCGAACGGGCGACCCACTTCACCCTGACGCTCACCGCACCTGACGGCGCCAGCCTGGTGCGCGAATATCCGCTCAGCCTTCAGCCAGGCCGGTCGCCGTTGCGCGACTACATCGAAATCCCTGACCCGCAGCTCTGGTGGCCGAACGGCATGGGGGAACAGCCTCTGTATCATGTCTCGGCGGTGCTGCGCAACGGAAAAGTCCGCTGTGATGAACGGCAGTTCCCCATCGGCCTGCGTGTCATTGAAGTGGACCGCTCCACGCTGCCGGCTGGCGGCAGCCGCTTCTGTATTCGCGTGAATGGGCATGATGTCTTCTGCAAGGGCGGC
>JAKIYB010000017.1:13622-19564 GCA_022708765.1 Armatimonadota bacterium
CAACTGGGTGCCGGCGGATTCCATCCTGGCACGCGTGGATGCGAAGAAGTACGAGGCGCTGGTAAAGGCGGCGAAGGATGCCAACCTGAACATGCTGCGCGTGTGGGGTGGGGGAATATACGAAGCCCCCGCCTTCTATGACGCCTGCGACCGCGCCGGCATCCTCGTCTGGCAGGACTTCATGTTCGCCTGCAAGCTCTATCCCGATCATGACCCCGCCTTCCGCACCGCCGTGCGCAAGGAAGCACTGGCCGTAGTGCGCGCCTTGCGCCACCACCCCTGCATCGCCCTCTGGTGCGGTAACAATGAGAATATCTGGGCCTTCGCCGAGTGGTGGACCGACCAGCCGGATAACTTCGCCGGCAGCACCCTCTACAACCAGATACTGCCGGGCGCTCGATCCGGAGCGCGTGTATTGGCCGAGCAGTCCGGCGGGCGGTGAAATGCCGAACTGCGAGACCGACGGCGATTGCCACTGGTGGACCTACGGCAAGCGTCAGGCGGAATTTCCGCTTCTGCACGAAGTCTTCGACACCTGTCGCGCGCGCTTCGTTAGCGAATACGGCGTGATCGGCCCGGTGCATCTCGACTCGCTGAAGACTTATCTTGCGCCTGACGAACGCCGGCGGGACAGCCTGGCCTTCCGGGTACACACCAATACCAGCGGCGCCGCGCCGGTGGAGCGCGCAATCGCGCAATATTATGCCGAGACTGACGGGCTGTCGCTGCGCGAGTTCACGCTATATGGCCAGTTAGCACAGGCGCAGTTCTACGGCGGATCATTGGAGGCGCTGCGCTTCCGCCGCTACGACCCCGCCGATGACTGTCAGGGCGCGCTCATCTGGATGTTCGACGACTGCTGGGGCGAGATGGGCTGGACGCCCATTGACTACTATCTGCGCCGGAAAGCCGCGTACTACTCGATCAAGCGTGCCTGTAAGCCGGTGAAGGTGATCGTGCGGCGGCGCGGGCGCACTCTCGTCACCCGCATCATCAATGATACTCGTCAGGCCTACCGCGGCGAGGTGCGTCTGGGTTGGGTACGGTTGGACGGCTCCGACGCCCATGTGCAGGACCTGCCCGTCTTCATTCCCACGAACAACATGATCGAGGTGGCGACGGAACGCATCCCCACGAAGGCGGAACTCGATCCGCGCCGATGGCTCTACATGGCGCTACTGCATGACGGTGACCGCTTTGAACCCGATGAAGCGATCTATCCACTGCTGCCGACGCGTCGGCTGAAACTGCAGGCGCCGGATATACAGGTGGCCGTCAGCGGTCGAGAAATCGAGTTGATCAGCGACGTCTACTGTCATGCCGTCCACACGGAGGACGGCGGGCGCGTGCTACTCTCCGACAACTATTTTGATTTGCTGCCGGGACTGCCGAAACGCGTTACGTATCTCGGCGCCGGTGACCCATCGCAAGCCATCTTCCGTGCCGTGCTGCCCGCGCGGCGCGCCCAACGTATAAAGGAGTCCGTATGACCGTGTTGTCGTCTGACCACCAGCGTATGGTGGACTGCCTGCTTGCCGATACTCGCGCGAACGGCGGATTGGCGCCGCTGGATATCGAGCAATTCTGGGCTGATCAGGCTGTGGCTATCGTAAATCCCTTCAGCGCCGACATTCCGCAGTGCCCGCTGGGCATCATGATGAGCGGCGAGTGTGTGTATGATGAACTCAGAATCCCTGAAGATTTCTGGCGATACGGTCACGATCAGGAATGGCGACTGGAACTCCACAAGGCGTATAACGATCTTGCGGAGCCTATCGTCGGACGACGCCTCCTTTCCGAGCAGTGGCACGACCCCGCGCTCAGTTACCCGCCGGTGAAGTGGCTGCACGACATTTTTGAGGCGGAGAATGTCTGGTCAAACGGCTCCTGGTGGCTGGAGCAATCCGCCCACACCGAGGTGGAACTGGCGGCGCTACTTGATCGCGTGGATGCCCGCCTGGAAAATTTGCGCGCCCTCATCCTGCCGCCGAACTGGGATGAGGAGAAGGCGCGGCTCACCGCGCTGGGGGTGAAGCCGCCGCGCTACCGCGGCCAGCGCGGTCCGGTCACCTTCGCCACCTCCATCTTCGGCATTGAAAACCTCATCTACCTCATCATGGATAACGAGCCGCTGGCGATTCGCTTCCGCGATACCATCCTGCGGGCGATGCTGACGCTGGGCCGCGTGATGGACGAAGAGTGCGGCGATACGCCGGAGACCGCGCCGCATGGTTTCTCCTTCTGCGATGATAACTGCTACCTGCTCACGCCTGACATGTATGAGCTATTTGCATACCCCATCCTCGCGGGGATGTTCGCGCGCTATTCGCCAAACCCTGGCGACAGCCGCTACCAGCACTCCGATTCGGCGATGAGCCACCTGCTGCCGCTGCTTGGCCGCCTCGGCCTCACAGGCACAAACTTCGGGCCGACGGTGATGGTAGACGATATTCGCGCCCACCTGCCGAACGCCGTCATCTACGGCGAACTGGCGCCCTTCACTTTCAGCCGTAATGAAGAAGCCGGCATCGTCGCCGAATTCCTGCGCGACTTCGAGCTTACCCGTGCCACCCGCGGGCTGGTCTTCTCCACCGCAGGCTCCATCAACAACGGTTCGCGCCTCACCGGCATGCGTCTTATTATGGCCGCCATCCAGCGGTATGGGCGATACTGACGACAACCCCTCACCCTCGACCCCCTCTCCCCGAGGAGAAGGGGAACTGGAGATATGAATGCGTAGTATGAAAGTTGTCGCCATCGGCGCGGCTATTTACGGTTCCAGAAACGCAGCCCTGCAGGTGCTGCTTCTCGACCCGGTCGTCACCGACATGGCTGCCGCTGAAGCGTGCCTGGATGAAATGCTGCCGTTGCAGGCGCCATACCTGCCCCGGTTCGCGCGTCCGGATGCCGCTAATTAACCGCGATTCCACAGGCGATGGCATAGGCAACGCCGCCGACAACACAGTTGAAGAGCCAGGCGCTGATGAAGCTGTCCGGTTGGAGGAGCATCGTCGCCAGCAGCATGGCGGGGATGATGCCCCAGGCGAATGTCGAGATCCAGACTGCCTGCGCGCGGTTAACGTAGTTATCGGACATCAGATAGAACATATACAGCGTGGCGATGAGGAATACAACGCTCCACACGATGACGCCAATGCGGTTATCTGTGTTGCCGAGAAGCCAGTAGTGGCGAATGGCAAGCGTCAGCATGGCTGCCGAGAACATGCCCAGCGCGGTGTAGTAGAACGCGGCCACGGTATCTTTCTGTGCTTCGACGCGCTTTTCTTCCTCCTCGCGCCGTTCGCGTGCCTTGCGTTCAGCAGTCTCTTTTCGACGCTTTTCGGCTTCCTGTTTCTCCATTTCCTTCCGCGTGGCTTCCGCCTGTTCGCGTTTTTTAGCCTCCTCGGCTTCGATTTCCCGCTGGCGCCGCGCGTGCAAGCTGATGACGCGCAGCACCGGCGATAATGCCCGCCGCGGCTGCACTCCGACCACCAGCTCACTGCCGGAAGGCGCGGCGCCCAGTGAAGAGATGGCGGTGAATTCAACGCTGCGGAACTCGCGATGCGTGCGCTATATAAAGTTGACCATGTGCGGCATGCCGCGCAGCCAGCTCTCCAGTTTATCCGAGATTTCCAGCCACATCAGTTCGTCGAGTGCTACGTCATCCGGTTCGAGCAGGAAATTGATGATCTCTTCCGGGCAGCGCGGGTCCGCCGCGAAACGGTCCGCTTTCGTAAAAATGATGAGCAGGTGCTGTTGCGAGGGATCGCCATCCATTTCCAGCGAAGCCTGGACATAGCGGATGAGCAGGTCTTCAAGCACGCTCGGATGGTCAAGGTCGGTGATGCTGACCAGGAAGACAACAACGTGGCTGCGTGTCACGTAGGACGCGAAGTTTTTCAGACTGCTGACCTGCTGGAAGGCTTCTCCGGCGGTATCGTAAATCAACAGGTGGCACTGCGGCACCGCGCCGGTCATGCCCTCAAGGCGCAAAATGACCGGGCGAGGGAGCACCTGCGGCGTACTTTCCGGCAAATGCCCGGCTTCCAGCGAGCGCTGCTTTTCGCGCACGAGTTGCAGGCCCTCTTCGTCCAGCGGGAGATACGAAAATGCGGGCCAGCGGATACCGACGTGCGACAGCTCGTGCAGCAGGCTGGCCAGATATGTTGTTTTCCCATGCCCGCGCATGCCAATGATGCTATAGGTGACCGGCGGATACGCCGCGTAATCGCGAACGTAACGAAGCGGCACCGCCTCTCCGCAGCGGGAGCAGGTATACACGAGACCCTTCCCATCAACCTTGCGGGACGGGAAATCATTCGACTCCTGTAAACAAAACGGGCACAGCATGTGCGGCTCCTCTTTCATGGCAGGGACAGGCCAGGCACTGGATGATGATTCGCCTGTCGCTGGTTTTCTTCGACGGTGGTCTACTTTCACGTGCAATCGCCTTTCATTCCGCAAGGAGGATGCCCATCCCCGCGCCCATCACGACAACGCCGCCGACTAACCAACCGAGCCAGCCAAAAAAAGTATACGGTGTAAAATAGGCGACCGCAGGTATGCCGATTGTGAGCAGAATTCCGCCCAGCATCTTCCGCCAGAGTTTGAAATTACTGGTAGAATGGTCATTCATCAGGCCAATACCGGCAATGGGGGAGAAGAATACACCGAGTAGCGCCCAGATAACCAGACCCGCGTTGCCAAGGGAGTTGGTGGAATCCCAATACCGGCTGAGAACGCTCCAGAATAACCAGAGACTGCCCGCGAGCAGTGGGAGACTCATGATGCCGGCCGTGACCTTCGTAATGGTTTTCTCGCGTGCCTGCCGCGCGAGTGCTGCTTCCTCCCGCTGCCTGGCTTCCATGCGCTTTTTCTTCTCCTGAAGCTGCTGCACGCGCTGTTGTTCATCACGCCGTTTCTGCGCGTCGCGTTCGGCGGCTTCTCGCTGTTCGTGCGCAAGGCGCGCCTGCTGGAACTCCTGTATGGCGGGCACGGCGACGGCGTATAGGGGCGACAGCACGCGTCGCGGCTGCACCGCGACCATCAGCTCCGCGCCTTTTGGCGTGGCGCCCAGCGCGGAGACGGCGGTGAAGTCAACCGCCAGGAACTCCTTCTGTGAGCGCTTCACGAAATTGGCAAAGCCCGGTTGCTGGCGCAGCCAGGCATCCAGTGCTGCCGACATAGCCTGCCAGCGTTCGCCAGCGATGGCAGGCGCATCGTCGAGCAGGAGAAATTCACGCAGGATGTCTGGCGCGTCCGCCCGCATCGCCAGGCTATCCGCCTTCGTCAGCGTTACGAGCAGGCGCTGTGCTTTCGGGTCGCCGCCGTTTTCCAGCACAGCCTGCACATAACGGGTGAGAAACGCGTCCAGATCGCTGGGATGTTCCAAATCCTGGATGGATAATAACCAGACGACGGTAGAGCTACGCATGATATATCCGGCATATTGCTTGATGGCGCTCACGCGGGTAAATACCTCGCCGCCGGTATCGTAAATCAACAGGTGACATTGGCCGATAATCGGGTCGCCTTCCATTCGCAGGATGACCGGATGCGGAAAGACCTGCGGCGTGCTTTCCGGTAGGTGGCCGCTGTCCAGCGCTCGCTGTTTCTCACGAATCAACTCCATCGCTTCTTCATCGAGCGCGGTATAGGTGAAGGATGGCGAGGCGCTGACGAGTTGAATCAGGCCGTGCAGCACAGTGGCGAGATAGGTAGTTTTACCATGGCGGGGAAGGCCGATGAGACTGAGGATGACCGGCGGATAGCTCCAGTAATCCTGCACATACCGCAGCGGTATCGCCATGTGGCAGGCCGGGCATGAATAGATCTGACCCCGGTCAACTTTGCGCGCGGGAAATTCGTTGACATCCGCGAGACAGAATGGGCAAAGCATGGGTGACCGCCTCCTGAAATACTATATGCGCGGCAGGCGGGAA
>JAKIYB010000180.1 GCA_022708765.1 Armatimonadota bacterium
GCCAGTATAAGATGGCGCTGAACGCGACAGGGTAAATCTGGGCGCGCGAGACTCCGCCACTCGACGGAGTCTCGCGCGCCCAGATTGTCTACACCGTCACAGGCATCTGCGACTCGACATACGCGCGCACGGCGGCGATGGCGGCGGCGTAGTTCTCGCCTGTTTTGCCGAGAAGGCCGGGATTGTCTTCCACGGAGACGCGGCCATCGTAACCGGCCTGCTTGAGCGCGCCCAGGAAACCTGTGAGGTCGGTGAGCAGCTTCACGCGCGGGTGTTCCAGAGCGTCTACGAATGCCATGCCTTCGCTGACATAGTTGAAGAGGTTATCCGCGCGGGCGAGCAACGGCTCGAGCACGATGGTTACGCCGTATTTCTCGCCGATATCGCCGGCGATGCGCACGGCATCAAGGTACTGTACGCGGGCTTTCGGCTTCGGAAAACCTTCCGGCATTGCCCGCGCTCCGCCGCTACCGAAGACCACAATGCTGGCGCCGCACTCGTGCGTCCGGCGAAGCGCGACTTCCATATACGCTTCCACGTGGTCGAGGTTTACTTCCGGTCCCGTCACCTTGATGTGGCCGGGCACGAAGCAGTTAAACGCCTCCACCGGGATAGGCGATGCCAGCACCTTTTCGCGATTCGGCGCGAACTCCGCCTCGCTCGCCTCCGGAATCAGCACCCCGGTCACCGCCATTTCGGCATACGCGTAGCCGGCGGCTTTCGCATCCGCAAGCTGTCCGGTTCCACAACAAATACCGATACGCATGGTTTTACTCCCCTCACCCCTGCCTCTCTCGCCGAGACGAGGGGTATGTTAGACGTTGAAGCGGATATTGAGGATTTCGCCATCCTCGACAATATGTGTCTTCCCCTCCACACGGAAGAGTCCTGCTTCCTTCACCGCCTGAATGGAGCCCAGGCGGCGCAAATCGTCGTACCGGAAGACTTCCGCGCGGATAAAGCCGCGTTCAAGGTCCGAGTGAATGCGCCCGGCGGCAACCGGCGCGGTATCGCCGTGCTTTGTCGTCCAAGCTCGGCACTCGTCTTCACCCACGGTAAAGAAAGAGATGACATCCAGTGCGTAATAGCAGATGCGGATGAGCCGGTGGGCGGCGGGCTCCTCGATGCCCATCGCTTCCAGGAACTCGTCGACTTCCTCTTCGGGGAGTTGTGCGATCTCTTCTTCCAGCTTTCCCCGGAAAGCGATGAGCGGATGGCCATTCACCAGTGTCACCCCATCACGCTCTTCCACCGGCAGTCCGGCTAGCATTTCCAGCGAAAATTCCTGCCCTTCGCCCAGGTTCAACGCGTAAATCATCGGCTTGGCGGTGAGAAACGTATACCCCTTGATCATCCGCTGCTCGTCCTCGGTGAACTGCAAGCCGCGGATGGGTTGCTCGGTTTCCAGGTGTGCGAGGAGGCGTTCAAGCACCGCCAGTTCTTTTTCGGCCTGCGCGCGGTTACGGTTCTTGGTGACATCTTCGCGTAGCCGCGACACCCGCGTCTCCGCCACCGCCATATCACCCAGCAGCAGTTCAGAATCCACCGTGCGGATGTCGCGTACGGGATCAACCGTCTCCGCGGGATGCGGCACCGTCGCGTCGTCGAAGGCGCGCACCACATGTACCAGCGCGTCCACCGAGCGGAGATGTCCCAGCACCTGCCCGGAGAAGCCTTCCTTCTTTGACGCGCCTTCCGTCATCCCCGCCACGTCGACGAAGTTGATGGTGGCGTAGGTGGTCTTTTTCGGCTTGAAGAAGTCGGAGAGCCAGGCTAGCCGCGCATCCGGCACCGCCGCAACGCCGAGATTCGGCCCGGCGGAAGCGGAATAACTCCCCGTTTTCACGAAATTACGGGTGACGATGTTGAAGAGCGTCGTCTTGCCCACACTGGGCAGACCAATAATACCGATTTCCATCGGCGGTAACTCTATCACGATGCCGGGTCATGGTCAAGGGAGAGAAAAGTCGTCGGATATTGTACCGCACCGGGAAACTCCGCCATGGTATACTGCACGGGTCAGCAGGTGGAATATTGTATGCCGTATCTGCCGTTCGTGCCGCAGGGAATCAGACCGTTGAATACCTGGGTTACCCGCGTCTTTCAGACGTGGCTGCTGCACTGGCGCGAATGGCTGGTCCTGGGTTTCATCTACAGCCTGGGCATTAATGGCAGCCATTATCTGCTGCAGTGGGCGTTGGGGATACCAAGCGGCGAGGCGCTAGCCACACGGTACCTTCCTGAAGTATGGGCGCTTGCGGGCGGCGGGCTGCTTCTGCGGGCACTGCTCGATCCAGGTCTGCTTATCATCGCATTAAAGCAGCTCCGCAGGAAGCCGTATGATTTTCCCGACCTCCTTGCGGGGTTGCGCTTCTTCCCCGCGGCGCTGGTTGTGGTGCTGGCTATCATCCTGCTGGCGCTTGGCGGCCTGCTGCTGTTCTGTGTCGGAGCGATTTATGTAGTTGTTGTCACCTACCTCGCGATTCCAATCGTTGTAGATCAATGCCGGCGACCAGTGGACGCCATCAGGCAGTCTTTCGCCATCGTCAGTCAGAATCTCATCCTCTTCTTCCTGTATGAGTTCACTTTCTGGGCGCTTACCATGCTGCCCGGTGGCGCTATCGTCT
Organism: Armatimonadota bacterium; assembly: GCA_022708765.1. Taxonomy (GTDB): domain Bacteria; phylum Armatimonadota; class Hebobacteria; order CAIYQO01; family CAIYQO01; genus JAKIYB01. The sequence continues at coordinate 2,628 of JAKIYB010000180.1, forward strand.
CGCTGCAGGCCCAGTATCCCATCCTCGGCAGTGCCGTAGGAATAGCCTTCGGTATGCTTACCCTCTCCTGGTGGCTGCTGGCGCAGGCGGTCGCGTATGACCAGGTGTTTGTCTGGAAAGACCCAGAGCCGCCGATGGAAGACACACTGCCGCCTGACAAAGAGAGATGAGAAGGCTATTACTCGCGCAGTGCCGCGCCGCATGGGAAACTGCCCACGGTGAGTACCTTGTCCACCTTACCGGTCTCAGTGTTGAGGATCGTGACGGTCTTGCGCAATTAGCTTAGGTCCTGCACGGTTTCCGCCACCTGCTGGGGAGAGTCATTGCGCAACTTACCGCTGCGCATGTTATAGCTTTGCTGTACGTCGGCTTCGACTTTCGGGTCGCCGGGGGTGCCTATCAGGTAGAGCTTTTTCCCGTCACCGCTCACCAGCAGCGTGGATAGGAAGCCGAAATCGCCATACTGTTTCAGCAGCGTCATCTTTGCAATATCTACGCTGAGCAGCGTGTAGCCGGCGTCGGCGGTTTTAACATCACAGAGTCATCGCGACCATACAGGTATAATTGGCGGTTATCCGGACTCACCACCGCTGCCAACGCCTGGGTCATTCCGGTGAAGGGGTGCCGTGTCAGAGCGTTGTTGTCAGTATCAATTGCCCACAACTGTGTTTCGCCCATCATCCGCACCTGCTGACTTACGTTAGCCTGCGTGTCAGTCGGGTTCATGTTGATTTGCCTTTGCGCCGCAACCGGCAGGCGTTCCAGCAGCGTGTAGAGCTTCTTGCCGTCGGGGCGCATTGCCAGCACGCGCGCGGTGGGGAGGCCGATGGGGATGGTATCATGCAAGCGACCCGCTTTCAGGCCGACCACCGAGATGGTATGGCTGGCCCGTCATGGCACTGGCCAGTGGGTTTAAGCCAACGTGCACCGTCCGTTCAACTTTTTTCGCGGGCAAATTAATGAACAACACCTGTCCGCGCTCATTATTCTGCCCAGGCGTAGCAGCTGTTACGACCATTGCCTGCCGACCGTCCGCGCGCAGATGCACCGTCGCCAAGGGTGACAACGGCAAGGAGATGGAATCGCGCAAGCGCTGTTTAGCCAGATCAATGACCAGCAGTCCCGATGCCGCCTTTCCCCCTTGCACCGGTGTAGACGTCACATACGCCGTTTGCCCGTCAACCGCGATATCGTAACCGCGCATCCCTATACATCACGCTTCTCGCTCCATGCGATCTTCGTCACGGCTTCATGCAGCGCCTGGTTCACGCTTTCGGGCGTATCGCCACCTCCCTCGGCTTTGAATTGCATGAGTTCGGCATAAACGGCATCAATGTCATCAGACAGTGGTGTGAATTTCGTCATGTAGGCATCACCGCGATCTCGGTAGGCGATCAGACCCATTTTGATGTTGGGCGAAGGTTTGCCGGTTACCAGCATGTTGGCAATGGACCAGATCTTCTCTTTTGCGTTTTGAATCAGCCCACTCATGCTACCAGAGGTATCCAGCACGAAGACCACCTCAATGAGCGGCGCTTCCACTGCCGGCGCTGGCGTCGCCGGCAATTGGCCGGCTATTGGCGACAGCGTAAGTACCATCAACAGTCCCATCATACAGCACACCCGCGCCATCGTCTTCGTACGTGTCTCCGTTCAGAAGAGAGTGGGAGGGGCGCGCTGCCCTGCCCTGCCCTGCGTAACCCCTTCCCTGCCTCTTAGTACGCGCAATGCGCTGGAAATGTTACAGGCGGTGATGTGAAATCCGTCCAGACATCGGAAATCAAGCTTAAAGAGGTCTGGTGAATGAAATAAATGATGCCCCGCTGAATAGGAACGCATACATACGTGGTTAATTGCTCTCGCCAGGTTCACGGAGGATTGATCTGGGGAGCTAACGCCTTGCGGTGGCAGTACCGCACTATCGCATCTCATGCGCTGTCTCTGCGCAAGAGTGCTGAGGTACCGAGTAGTAGCGTCGTCCTCTTCGATAGACGATATTGACACATTGATGTGCGTGCAGGTATGTGAGATGCTTGATCACTTCGTTGGGATGCATGTGGAGCCCATGCGCAATATCGTCGAGTGAGCAGGGGCGGCGCTTCAAGAGATTGATGATATCCAGTCGTGTTGTGCCGGCACTCGGCGTATCGTGCGAGTGCTGAGTGTCAAAAATCACTTCGGCGTTTTCACCAAGTTGCTGAGCGAGAACCTGCAACCGCTCTGCCGACACCGGCAGAGCAAAGTCTTTTGCAGGTGGCCGCACCACGGTATTGACTTGCACGCGGTCGGGTTTAATGCGTTCGAGGTATCTTTTAATCTTCTCGACTTCCGCCGCAAATGCCGTCATGCCGGCTAACAACATCACTTCCAGCCAGATGGAGCCGTGATAGTCCATCCTTAACGCTGTCAGGCCGTCAACCATCCGGGCAAAGCTGATCTCGGGATGCGGACGATTAATACAGCGAAAGAGCGTCTCGTTGCCGGCATCGAGTGATGGCATGACGAGATCAGCCTGGCAGACTGCCGCGCGTACCGAGGTGTCCCAGAGTAGTGATCCGTTGGTGATGACCGCGACGGGAATGCTCGTCCGTGCTTTGATATCAGCGATCAATGTCCCGAGTTCAGCGTAGAGCGTGGGCTCCCCGGAGCCGGCCAGCGTGATGTAATCAGGCGTATCACCTCGGCATAGAGTACCATCGAGTTCGGCAAGCACTGCTTCAACAGGTATGAAGGCCTCACGCTCGGTCGTCAGCTTCGTTGTAGCACCGAGTTGGCAATAGATACAGTTATACGTGCAGGATTTATAGGGGATGACATCCACTCCGAGCGAACGCCCTAATCGTCGTGAAGGCACTGGGCCGAATAGATAGGTCATAGAAAGACCTCCGTGGCTATCAAATCGAATTTGCCCGCGACATCGCTGACAGCAGTCGCGGCGACATCGGGCACACAAACAGCGTTTGCCGATTCGTAAAAGGAAAAGGCCATAGCTTACGCTTCGAACCGTGAATAACGGGCGCTGACAGCACTCCCGCTCAAGTGAGATGTCTCACCGCATACCGGATATCTTTGAATGCTGGCCATCAGTCCCTCGTTCAGCTTGCAATCTCTGCCTGTTGCTAGTACTATAACACATATAGATGTAAAATGCATTTTCATGAAATTAGGGATTTTCCTACTTGACAACAGATTGAAGGCATGTTTCAATATATATGCAATTTGCACATATATGATAAGATAATTGCGGTTCGCAACGTAAGTTGACAGACCTAAATGAGTGTTTCAGGGCAAGTTGTCCTGAAACGGAAAGGGGAAGACGATGCCAGGTGGAGATAGAACTGGCCCATTGGGAATGGGTCCGATGACGGGACGCGGCGCAGGATACTGTGCCGGTGCCGATACCCGGGGGAGTGCCAACATGACCTCCGGTCGTGGACTGGGTATGGGAAGGGGAGGTGGTCGTGGATTCGGCCGTGGTCTGTGTCGCGGCTTGGGATGGATTGGTGCCATTGCTGCTGGAGGGCTCGTTGCCCGCACGCTGTTTGGCGCGGCGTCGAAGGCCGATGAGAAAGCCGTGTTAACCGAACAGGCCAGCGCTATGAAAGCAGCGCTTGCGAATGTAAAGCGTCGTCTGGACGAGCTTGATGGAGGTGAGGAATAAACTCACCCGAGTAACCGGGCATTGTGGCGTACCCCTGCAATGCCCGGTATGTGCACGGTGATCGTGTATTGCCGACTATTGATAGTGAGATAGGACATGCGTATGCCTGTGGATAGCTCTACGATCGCTCCGTTTATCCGGGAATTTGTCGTCCAACAAGCGATTATTGCATTGGCCACAACAGCGCGCGATGGAATGCCGAATGTGGCGCCTATGTTCTGGAAAGTTTGGTATGACGAGACGAAACTACTGGTGCTGGATAACTTTATGCGCGCCACAAAAGCGAATGTCCTCGCTACGGGCAGAGCATCCGTGTCGGTGTGGGATGCCGCCTCTGGGACGGCGTATCAGTTGAAAGGTGCGGCGAAAGATGTCACCGAAGGGCCATACTTCGAAGCGGGTGCGTCACATATGGCGGTACAGAAACCGGGGCAGCGACCGAAAGGCGTGGTTGTGCTCCATGTGACATCGGTATATACCCAACAGCCCGGAATACATGCTGGAAACCTGGTCAATGCACAGGGCGAGGTGTGGGCGTGACGACCCAGATCGAGTGCTTGCCGTGCCTGCTTCACCAGGCCATTGATACAACGCAACGCATCGGCATGTCTCCCGTCGAGCAAAGCTTCCTCATGCAGGAGGTACTCCACCTGTTGAGTACCATGGATATGCGGGTATCGGCACCGCTCATCGCGCAGCGTATCCACCAGGTAATCCGCACACATGTGGGAGATGACGATCCTTACCGGGCTATAAAAGCGGAAAGTAATGCGCTCGCCCTTGAGTGGTTTCCCGGCCTGCAGACGCGGATTCGCGCAGCGGATGATCCGCTGGCCCTGGCGGTCCGCGCCGCGATTGCCGGCAATATCATTGATTATGGTGCCAAACGGCAGGTGGACCGTCAGGGCATTGCGGCGACACTGGCCCATGCGCTAACCATGCCATTGGATGGGCCAACACTGGCAGCATTTTCCCGAGCGGTTGAAGAGGCTTCGAGTATTCTCTATCTGGCGGATAATGCTGGCGAGATCGTCTTTGATCGCTTGCTGATCGAGTGCCTGCCCCGCGAGAAGGTGACGCTCGTGGTGCGAGGAGCGCCTATCATCAATGACGCTACCCGCGTAGATGCCGTGACGGCGGGACTGGATGCGCTGGTTACGGTGATGGACAACGGCGCCGATATTCCGGGGACCGTGGTCGAGCAGTGCACACCGGCGTTTCAGCAGCTTTTTATGACGGCGGATGTCATTGTCGCGAAAGGGCAGGGGAATTTTGAGACGCTGGCCGATTCGGGCCGTCCCATGTTTCACCTCTTCGTCGCCAAATGTGCGATTGTCGCGGCGGCGGTGGGATGTCCGGTTGATACGCCGGTATTCCTGTATCGCAATAGTATCAACCAACTGCGGAAGAATGCTCACCACTGTTGTGAGCATTCATGAAAGGAGGATCACCATGCCACGAGGAGACGGAACTGGCCCCCTGCCCGGCGGTGGGCGCCGGGGCGGACGGATGGGAGGTCCATTCGCCGCCGGGCCTGGTGGTGACTGCCTGTGCCCGAAGTGTGGGCATGCTCAGCCACACCAACGCGGTGTCCCGTGCGCACAAACCACGTGCCCGAAGTGTGGGACAGCCCTGACCAGAAAATAGGATCGCGTGTCAACCATCATAGAGATCGTCAAACTCACCGTACAGGTAACCGGCTTCGTCCTGGTGATGATGCTGGTGATTGAGTATCTGCACGTGCGCACGCAGGGATTTTGGGAGCAGCGTCTCCAGATGCACCGGTGGGGACAATATCTCCTGGCGGCGATTCTTGGCGCGTCCCCCGGCTGCCTGGGGGCGTTCGCGGTGGTGGCG
>JAKIYB010000181.1:0-267 GCA_022708765.1 Armatimonadota bacterium
ACTAAGTCCGGGAAATCCGGGTATCAACCGGCGTGTCGGCATGAGTGGGTTCGCGGCATTTGCTCAAAGCCGCGTATCAAGTGCGCTGATTGTCCGCAACGAGAATTGCTGCCGCTGACCAACGACACCCTTGCCGCACACTTGAACGGTGAGATGACCATCGGCGTGTATCCGCTGCTGCAGGATGAAACCTGTTGGTTCCTCGCTGCCGATTTTGATAAAGCCACCTGGCAAGATGATGCGCTGGCGTTTATGGAGACCTGTCGG
>JAKIYB010000181.1:277-5687 GCA_022708765.1 Armatimonadota bacterium
TGGCACGTAAATTAGGTGCGTATCTGCTGACCAAGACCATGGAGCGTCGACCGGACATCGGCCTCGATTCCTATGATCGTTTCTTCCCCAACCAGGATACGATGCCGCAAGGCGGATTCGGAAATCTAATTGCGCTCCCTCTGCAGAAGAAACCCCGCCTACAGGGCAATAGCGTCTTTGTCGACGAGACCCTGGAACCCTATCCTGACCAGTTGGCGTTTCTCTCATCGCTCACACCGATGTCGCGTGATCAGGTTGCCGATATTGTCGAGATGGGGCAGCGAGAAGGGCACGTGCTTGGGGTGCGTATGGTGGTGACCGAAGAGGACGAAGATACACCATGGGTGCTGCCACCGTCACGCACATCCGACGCATCGCGACTATCCGGTCCCATGCCCAAACAGGTATCGATAGTCCTCGGCAACCAGCTCTACATCGAAAAGGCCGAGTTGCCACCAGCGCTCATTAATCGCCTGATCCGCATTGCTGCTTTTCAGAATCCGGAATTCTACAAGGCTCAGGCGATGCGCTTACCGACCTTCGGGAAGCCGCGTATCATCGCCTGTGCCGGGGATTTCTCCAAGCATCTCGGTTTACCGCGCGGGTGCTACGATGAGGTATGTGCACTCTTCGCAGAACTTGGCATCAAAATTCAGATGATCGATGAACGGGTGAATGGTACACCACTCACTATTGCGTTTACGGGTACCTTACGCGAGGAGCAGCAGGCCGCCATCCATGCACTGTTACCACACGAACTCGGCGTGCTGGCAGCGACCACAGCGTTCGGCAAAACAGTTATTGCCGCTCGACTGATCGCGGAACGCCAGGTCAATACGCTGGTGTTGGTGCATCGGCAGCAATTATTAGATCAGTGGGTTGAGCGGTTGGCGACCTTCCTGGATCTCGACCGCAAGCGAATCGGTCAGATTGGGGGTGGCAAACACAAGCCCACCGGCATCATCGATGTGGCGCTCATCCAGAGCCTGTGCCGGAAAGGCGTGGTGGACGACCTGGTGGCGAACTACGGGCACCTGGTGGTCGATGAGTGCCACCACATATCGGCCATCAGCTTCGAGCAGGTGGCGCGTGCCTGTAAAGCCCTCTATGTCACGGGATTATCGGCCACCACCGTCCGTAAAGATGGTCATCAGCCCATCATTTTCATGCAGTGCGGCCCCATCCGGTATCGCGTGGATGCCAAACAACAGGCCGCCGCACGCCCCTTTGATCACTGTGTGATCCTGCGCGACACGGCATTCAGCTTTCCCACGCCCTACGGTGAGCGCCCAGCGATTCAGGATATCTACGCCGCGATGATCACAGATACTGAGCGCAATCACCTGCTGCTGGGCGATGTGATGCAGGCGATTACCAGCGGACGCTCCCCGGTCATCCTCACCGAGCGTACCGAACATCTCGAATGGCTGGCCGAGCAACTCCGACCGTTGGTGCAGCATGTCATCGTGCTGAAAGGCGGCATGGGGGTGAAACAGCGCCGAGCAGTGATGGCGCAGTTGGCATCAATACCAGCACATGAGCCCCGGGTGCTCGTGGCCACGGGACGGTATCTCGGCGAAGGCTTTGACGATGCTCGCCTTGATACGCTTTTTCTGGCCATGCCGATATCCTGGAAAGGGACGCTCGCACAATATGCCGGACGTCTTCATCGGCTGCATGACCAGAAAACTGAAGTGGAGATCTACGATTATGCCGACTTCCAGGTGCCCATGTTGGCGCGCATGGTCTCCAAACGACTGGCAGGCTATCGTGCCATTGGATATGAAATGCAGGACGACGGTGATGGGAGTAACCGCCAAGTGACACTTGACGGTTCATAGCGCACGTCAAGGTATGAAACAGCCCCGGTCTCCCGGGGCTGTCATCCATTCAGAACTGTGACAAGCCCGCACTGACATGTGGGGCAACCTCCACCTCCTCCTCCTCCATCATCTCCTGCATCTGCTCGTGTAGATCACGTGCCTGCAACAGCGTGCCGATTACCTCCTCGAAGGTCAACCCCGGCACCACGTCCTGCGTGAGTGTATGCTGGGTATCGGCATACAGCCGACTCAAACAATACGCGATGGTGCGCTGACACTGGTCTCGGGGCGTGTTGCCTCCAGGTCAATCTGCGTGGCATCTTTCATGTATACCTTCCCTTTCTGGTGTCTCGGGTGACCGCTGATGTGGCCACTCCCCATGCCCGCCGCTGGTCCTCCCAGACGACGGGGAATTCACGTGTGAGCCGCTTGAGCGTCAATGCCGGTGGGCACTGGCCAGCCATCACTGCCTCGATGATATCTGGTGCCAGCAATGTGAGCCGAATGGTGCGGGCGACGTAGGCGGTATCCTGCTTGACGGCTTTCGCCAGTGCCCGCACTGTGGGATAGGTGCCGTTATCCAGCAATTCCTGCCAGCGGAAGCCTTTGGCGATGGCCAATGCGACCGGATCGGCAGTGATATCATGCGGCGCGGATACCGCCGACCCAACGTCCATCCGCCAGCTTGATGCCGGCAATCGGCCCGAATGCCAGCCCACGCTGTTCCAGATCCTCGCAGTCTTTCGCGACCTGGTCATGCCGGGCCACCAGCTGCAACGGTGTGGCAAACTTTCGCGCTCCCGCGGGGAGACGCAAGGCGGTGATGCCGTTATCCAGCGTGAGATATCGTCCCTGCACCGTGACAGCGGGTGGTATCGTCGTTTTCGCCGGCTGACCGGGCTGCAGCTCGAAATGATAGCTGCCTCCCTTTGCCAGTTCGGTATAAAACGAAATGCGACCGGACTTGATCGAGCCGTCCCCGTGCTTCACCAGATGACTGAACTGGTAGGGGAGTTCAGTGCCGGTGGCATCAACGAGCCGAACCTTGCCCGGTTTTACCTGGCCGGTGGAAAAGGCAACCGGATACGTCACCAACATCCGCGCCCAATCCCTCCCGGTGATTTCACGACAATCGAAGGTCGCAAACGGCGCAGCCTGTCCGCGGACATTCAACAGCGCCAAGAGGCTAGCAAAAATCAGAAATCCGGTAAGTTTGCTCGCTGACATGGGGAACTCCTTTACGCCAACAGAGATCGATGTTTGTACTGCAGATGGAATTCAGCGGAAACAACCGGCATCACGAATAGACCTTCACCCGTGCATACGAGAATTACTGCCACGATAACGGTAGCGTTACATTCCGCTGTATCGATCGTAGCATAGCGGATTTACTCCATGCTTATGAATAATCGTAATTTTATTCAGTATCGTCTAAATGTATCTGCGGAATGGTACCGGGAAAGTATTGCGTGGCGTGCTGGGGGTGGTGGGGGGTATGCGGTCACTGTCCGCTACACCGCCTCCCCCGCATGCGCCGCTGTCGTCTCGTGCACCAGTTCCCAGGCGATGTCCGTCCATTGATCGAAGCGTTCGGGATGATCCTCACAGGTGTGGGTGTCCTTCAGAATCATCTCCAGTATGCACCCGTGTTCGGCACAGATATCGATGGTATGCTGGATATAATTCCGTACCTGCGCCGGGTCGAACTGACCGACGAGATGGGCCGGATGCGGTTTCCAGGAGAAGATGGCTTTGCCTTGCAGCTTCTCGGCGCAGACATCCACATTGGCGAAGGGAGAGATCGAGATGCGGCGGATGTGCGGGATGGTGAGCACATAGTCCAGCTTCTGCGACAGATCCTCGCAACAGCCGTAACCGGTGAGACCAAAGGGAGCGAGCAAGCGCCGTTCATAGGCCAGGATAAACTCTTCATGCTGTTCAGGAGAGACCAGCGCCATTTCTTGCGCCTCGGCGGACGCCCACATGTCACAGGGGCGAACGTGGGCCGGGTTGTAGTCCGCTTTCGGCAATTCGTCCGTGTAACCGTAGCCGCCGGAGTTATGATACGTGTCGTCGTTATTCAACTCGAGCAGATTGAGGTCGAGGTATTGCTGCACCAGACGGTGATGCCCCTCCTCCAGAAATGCCATGGCATCGTGCAGCATGTAGGGCTCTTCGTACATATCCATCATGACCTCCTCCAGTCCGCGGAGGCCGGTATACACGGCCATCAGATGGAAGGAGATATGCGCGACACCGGTGCATTTCACCTTGAGGATATCACCGAACAGCTCCTGCATGACCGTGAAGCGCGCCTCGGTCGCCGCCTCATCATAGCGAATTTCCGGATAGCGTAGTTTCTTCAGGTCAGCCGCGGTGTGGATAACCGGTTCGAAATGCCATGCCCCCAGTGCCTCGGTGCTCGGTTGCCGGCACGCTTCCACCCCCCAGCCGGTATTCTGGATGACCTTCGACACGCCCCAGGTGTCATCGATCACGTTATCGCAACGGAAGTGTTCGAAGATATACAGGCGGCTGCGCAGGCCCCACTCGATACCACGTGCATCCTCACTCTCGCACTGCATGGTGGCAAAGGGCAGTAGTTCACGCCAGGCGCCCTCCGGAAAGACGAGGATAAGCGGGCGGACGGGCTGCAGGTCATTATGCCGTGTCCAGCGTGCCTTGCGTGCGGTTATGTCAGGCAGGACGGCGATGTCCGCTACACGGCGGGCTAAATCGCGTAGGATGGTGCGGTCATGCGAGGTAAAGGGCATCGTCGTTCTCCGAGAAGTTAAGGATGCTATACGGGCTTGAGGTCGTATGTCATCAGAGCGCCACCCGCCCGAAGATGCCCCAGGCCTTCCCGCCATTGGTATCCAGGGCAACGAGAATCCGGTTCGCGCCCGGGTGGAAGTCGGCATAGACGACGGCCCTATCCGGCAGGGCCGGGTTAGTACCGGGACCCGCGAAGACCTCGCGGCCGTTCACCCACGCGCGGATCGGGCCGTCATACCCGAGCTTCAGCACGCCACGGGTCACGCGGTCGCTCTGGACGTCGGCGTGCAGATAGACCAGGCCGCTGCCTTTCCGGGTGAGGTCGTGGATATCCGCAAAGCCGGGAGCGCCCTGGCTGCCTGTGAAGACTTGCCGTGGAGAGGTCGGCAGTGTTGCAGCTTGCTCCGGCGAGGCGGTCGCCAACGTGCCGTGTTCGAGCAATTGGCTCACTTGCCATTCCGGAATGAAATCGTGACCGGACGCTTCCCAGATGGTTTCGACAAAAAACGGCTGCGTCCACGCAAATTGCTCGCCGGCGCCCCAACATTCAAAGCGCACGTATCGCGCATCCTCGGGCACCTGTACCGTGATCATCCTGTCATCGACGACGGCGAAGCGCTTGCCGGTTTGCTGCAGCGCGACAATGCGCTGGGCATTTTCCGTCTCCAGGCGGATGGTCGTGCCGTCAACTTCGATATTGGTGATGATGACGCCGGTCGACGCGTAAAACCGGCCGTTCCGCAGCGCCTCCACCACCGCCGCCACCGACCGCTCCTTCACGTAAACGGTATTCCACCCCAGTTCTACCAGAT
>JAKIYB010000181.1:5697-8141 GCA_022708765.1 Armatimonadota bacterium
TCATCGTTGGCAAAGCCCCAGAGCCGCCGTCCTTCGCTGAGCAAGATATCCCACTTATTCGTCGCATACGGACTGCCGTCGAGTATGCTAATCACCCCGTTGTATATTTCCAGTCCAATATACCCCGTCCATTCGCGCATCTGTGCGATAGTGGCATGGTCAAACTGCTCTTGCCAGTTGGGGTGATTGACGATCGCAAATCCACGCGGGGCGGCGTTGATCTCGTTGAACATTTCTTGCCGGCTCGGTCGGGAGTCTACCTTGCGGTCCGCATCGACATGCAACACGTGCGGTCCGCCGGCCAGCTCATTGCCGGGGATGAGCACTAATCCGTGATCGTCCCACTGGCGATACGTCTCCGCCGAGGTATAGACATCATGGTCGGAGAGCATGAGGAAACCGTAGCCGCGCGCGGCGTAATCAGCGATGACGTCCTGCGGGGGCGCGGCACCGTCGCTCTGCTTGGTGTGAGTGTGTAGATTGCCACGCAGCCACTCGCCGCCGGTCAGATCAGTATAGGGGTGAATCAGTGTTTGCTTCATACCAAATTCAGTTCCATGACGCGTAATGCACACCTTCTCGCATGACAAATATCTCCTACTGGTTCTGCAGCACTTCGATCATCGCCGCAATATTTTCCGCTTTGGCGTCACCTGGGATGGCGTGAGCTGGGGCGGCGATGTAGCCGCCGTCTCTACCGATGTCGTCAAGCAGTCGGCGCACCTCGTCGCGCACGTCCTGCACGGAACCGTAGGGAAGGGTGCGCTGGGTGCTGATGCCACCGTAGAAGGAGAGCCGATTGCCGAAACAGCGCTTGGCGTCGTAGACGTCAATGACTTCCGGCTGGAAGGGATTGAAGCAGTCGAGGCCGACCTCGATGAGATCGGGGAACACGTCATCCACCTTGCCGCAGGAGTGGATGAAGACGTATTTGCCGCGCGCTTTCACCGCGCCATACATCTGGGCGATGCGCGGTTTGATAAACTCGCGCCAGCGGTTGGCACCCATGATGAGTCCAGTCTGCATACCCCAGTCGTCACCAAAGATCATCGCGTCGATATCATGGGCGCAGGCCCGTTCAATGACATGCAGGTTAAATTCCAGGATGCGGTCAAGCAGTTTGTGGGCGAAGGCCGGCTCAGCGACCATGGCCATCAGCAGGTTTTCCATGCCCACCAGCGTCCACGCCCGCTCAAACAGGCTGAAGCCCAGATCGGAGACGATGAAGCTGTCCGGATTCGCGGCAATCACCGCCTCGATTTGGCCGTCGCTCGGCAGGATGTCAATGTCGGGGAAGACATACGCGTCCGTGATGCGCGTGTTGCATACCACGCCGATGTCGGTATCCACCGTGCGGTTCCATTGCACGCCGAACGGGTCTTCCCAGATACCGGGAGCTACCTCGACCCACGGTTGTTGCGGCGCCGCGGAAGCCCAGACCAGGCAGTTGCCCAGCTTGCTGGCGAAATCGGGATCACCATAGTATTCTGCCATGGTGGCGTATGCCTGCTGGGTGAAGCCGATATGATATGGCGTCTTATCCGGCTGCTCGTGACGCAGCGATGCATAGACGCGTTCCTTATTAGTCATCGGTGATCCTTCAGGGTGTCGGTGCCTGCGATACCCCTCGCCTTGTTGCATACATGGGGGAAACAGCCGTGCCGTCCGGTTTACACCCCCAGTAATGTAACCGAACGGCACGAGACAGACCAGACTTCTCATGTGTATTTCAGCCTAGTCGTCCACTGCATCACGGGCGTTTGCTAGCGGATGTTATACTTATCCATCAAGGTGGCGGCGGTCGTTTGAATCTCGCTTTCCGACATCGCATAGCTATAGACGAGAAGATCCGCTAAGCCGTAGCGCGTGGTGGTACCGCCGATATAGAAGTATTGCCCCGTATTTAAGCTGGTATGACGCGCCGCTACCACGACGAATTTATTGAGCGGAAGGGCATTGGATTGATCCGGCCAGGAATAAATATCTCCAGTTGACGAGGCCGTCACGGTGGTTGCCCCGTTGGCTCCAGACCAGGACAGCATATAGCTGTTCGGGACCATTATGCGAACATTGCCGTCATTTGGATTGGCGTAGAACTTGAGGACGACGAAGATCGTCTTCGGACCAGCAGGTATGGGCGCGCCCAAAACTTGTGCCGTGGTATGATTAAATGCCGCAAGATGGAGGCCAGACTCCTCGGTAAGATACGGCCTGTGGGCAGAGTTATTTTGGACGGGACTGAGATTCCGTAAGAACGAACTGCTGTCGGGAACGAAGGCCATTTGCTGCCCGACCGGACACACCGAACTGAAGGTCTCCGAACTATACCAGGCCGCCAACTGCTTGCCCGGCACAGTATTGCCCGGTGCATTACTCAGGGTGACATGCCCATCGAGGAAACTGACAATGACCTTATTGCTGTGACGGTACGCAACGCCGGTCGC
>JAKIYB010000182.1:0-238 GCA_022708765.1 Armatimonadota bacterium
CGCCGTTGACGATGAAGCAGAAGTCACCCTCGCCGTCCACCAGCGCCTCGGTGCGCGCCAGTTTGATGGTGCGGATGCCGTGGGTGAAGGTTCGCGTATCGAGCACCGTATCGCCGCGCCGCAGCGTCGTCGTCACCCGGTAGAGGTTCGGCTCCCCGTAGCCGTAAGGCCACCAGAGTTGGGGATCGTCAATCGCGAACGCGCCCCTGCCCGCCTCGGTAGGAAACTCGGCGGTAAA
>JAKIYB010000182.1:248-8110 GCA_022708765.1 Armatimonadota bacterium
TCCCTCCACCCGCAGCGCGCAGCCTTCCCCGGCCGTTACCTGCCAGCACATCCCGGCGACGGCGCGGTCGACTTCCAGGCGATCGGTGGTCAGATAGACGGTTTCGATGCGCTCCGCCGGGCGCGCGTGCAGAGAGACAGGCCGCCACAGCCCGGCGGAGACGGCGCGCGGCATGATGTCCCAGCCGAAGGCGTGCGCCGCCTTGCGCGTGTAGGGCATCTCGCGGTTGAACGCCCAGCAGCCGACGTCCGGCGAATCCGGCATCGCCGCCATTACCTCGGCGACGGGGCGAATATGGACCAGCAGTTCATTCTCCGGACGCAGCCTGCCGGTCACGTCAAAGACATGCTCGATAAGCGCGTTATCCGTGGCACCGAGCAACTCGCCGTTCAGATAGATTTCCGCGAAGGTATCAATGCCTTTGAAGACCAGCTCGATGCGCGCCCCACCTACCCCCCGGCCACCTCCCTCCAGGGAAGGGGAGACGAAGTTGTGCGCGTACCAGACGTGGCAGCGCTCGGTCCACCGCGCGTCCAGCATGTTCAGCCCGAAAAACGGGTCGGGAAGCAGGCCGTGCGCCTGCAGGTCCAGCTCAAAATTCCCCGGCACCGTACAGGGGAGGAAGGTCAGGCCGGCGGCTTCCAGGCCCGCGCGGGTGGGTGCGGCGGGAGCGGTGTCAGCGTAGGCGAAGGACCAGGGGCCGGAGAGATTCATAGTAGACAATATCCTTGTGTAGTGAAGAACCTGACGTCGTCAAAACTCCCGCAGCAGTGCCAGGTATTGCCGGTCGAGTTTGTGCCCGTGCCAGTCTTCGTAGGCGACGTCCTGGCGGTTGGAGTCGAGGATGCCAAAGGCGCCGCGGAAGTTCCAGAGCGCCCAGCCGATGTTGTGGCCGGTGAGGATTTCCAGCACGTCGCGGAACCAGCGCAGCAGCACATCGTGCGGGGTATGACTGAAAGCGCCGCCTTCGCCGCAGTGCACGCCCACGCCGCGGGCGGCGAGGTCGGCCCACGGCGCGTAATGCGCTTCGAGCCGGGTGCGGTCCCAGGGGGTGTCGTCAAAATTCCATCCGCCGGGCCAGGCCGGCGACGGAAAGCTTTCCCCGTTCGCCCACGGCGCCTTGTAGTGGCTGATGCCGAAGGGTGCGTAAGCGCGGCAACTCCGCGCAACGGGCATGTCGGCGAGTTCAGGCGTCGGGTCATTCCCCCAGGACAGCCCATCGAGGATGATGAGGCGGTCGGGATCAACGGCGCGGATGGCGGCCACCGCCGCGCGCATCACCCGCTCATGCTCTTCGCGGGTCATCGCTTCGTTCGGCGCCGGCGGCTCGTTCACCAGGTCAAAGCTCACCCGCGACGACGGGATGCCTTTATACCGCTGCGCGAACGCCTCCCACTGATAGATGAAGGCGGCCAGCGCGTCGGCGTCCCGCCACAGGCTGCGCGGTTCGGCGGGAGGATTCACGCAGTAGCCGGGCGCGCGGTGCAGGTTGATGCAGACATGCACGCCGCAGCGCCGCCCGAGTTCCACCGCGTCGTCAATCTGCGCCAGCACCGGCTCGTCCATCTCCAGCCAGCGCTCGGGGCTGGACCAGCAGTGGTACGACATCGGCAGCCGCACGAAGTCAAATCCCCAGTCGGCGATCCAGCGGAAATCGTCTTCATGGAAAGGCAGGTTGCGGTTGCTGTTCGGTGCGCTTTGTGACGGCGCGCTCGCTGAAAATTTCTCCAGCAAGTTGAAGCCCCGCCAGCGGGGGAGCACGGTTTGCGCCATGTATCACCTCCGACGGATATTACAGCGTATAGTCGTCCTCGTCTTCCATCTCCGGCGGCCCGGCGATCATCTCGTGGAGGATTCCAAAGCGGGCTCGGCCGTCCTCGCCGTTCCACATGGGGAAGTTGGTGCCCCAGACGTTGTTGTAGAGGCAGAAGTGCCAGCCGTGTTTGAGGTTAGGCGGTTTTTGGTCGAAGCTGAGCAGGCCCGGTTCGCCGGGGGCGACGAGAGGCACGTCCTCCGTCTGCAGCAGCAGGCGGTCGTAGTCGTCCTGATAGAGGACGCCGTGGCCGACGGCGTGCAGGCGGCGGTTGCCGTGCTTCACCACGTCCAGCGGGGAAATGAAGCTGCCCAGCTTATCCAGCAGCCAGCCATCCTGATTCGCGCCGCGCGGCACGAAGGAGCACCAGAGCGCCTCCGGCAGGCGGCAGGCAGCTTTATTGAACCACTGCACGGTGAGGTAGACGGCCTGATGGCTGGCGGGGAAGGCGTATTCGATCTCGATCTCGGCGGGGGCGCCGTAGCGCGTCACTGCTTCCTCGGGCATCGCCAGCCGCGCCAGGAAGTAAAAATCGTTGGCATCGCGGAACTCAAGGAGTTCCGTCAACGCCGGCAGCCACAGGCGGCTCTCCGCGCCCGCCGCCGCCATGCCGGGTTTGGAGAAGTCGGGCACCGCCCAGTCGGAGCACCAGGCGTGCTCCATATTGATGCAGTATTGCGCCAGGTAGCGATCGTAGTCGTCCTGTGAGAAGGTCTGGTAGCGCACCAGGCCGAAGGGGTTGCGCACCGTCGCCCACGCGCGGCAGGAGGCTTTGTGTTCCAGCGTGACGAGCGCGCCGGTGGCGGGGTCAAAGCGGATGTAGAAGTTATTGGTGAAACGCGCCTCACCCGACTTCTTGACCGGCACAAAGCCGTCGCGCGACAGCCGCCGCGGCTCCACCTCCGCCAGCGACGCTTTCGCCTGGCGCGCGTATTCCGGCCGCACCGCTTCCACCGCCTGCGTCAGGTAGGCGCGCTGCTCCTCCCAGGAGGCGGCGAGAGTGCTGTAGCGCGGCGGGCGCGCGCTGGAGCGGAATTTTGCATAGAGCGAGCCGGCGGGGATGGCGTCTTCCGGCACCGCGTCCCGCTCGCGCGCCGCTTCGAAATCGGCGCGGGCATAATTGCGGTAATCGGCCAGGTGCGTCTTTTCATCCAGCCCCCAGGTGTGTTCGGGGATGAGCAACAGGCGCTCGCTGAACTGCTGAAACCACGGAATCATTCCCAACATGGGTTCTTCGGCCAACCAGCGCGCGCGCAGGCGGCAGAGCGCGCGGAAAGCGGCGACTTTCCACGGATCGCTGCCGACGCCGTGAATCCATGTGTCGCCGATTTCGGACGTGACGACCGGCAGAATCCCCGCGTGCGGCAGCAGCGCGCGGGCGAAGGCGTCCAGCGTGGAGGCGACTACCTCGGCACCGGGGAAGCGGTCGCGCAGGCGGGCGAAGATCGCGCGGATGGCATCGGCGGATTGCGGCCCGCAGTTATCGCCGGTGTGGGCGAAGGCCAGCGCCTCCGTCATCCAGGGCAGCACCGTGACATCGCCGTAAGAGCCTTTGTCATACATCACCACCACTTCCGCGCCGGAGGGGTGGCGCCAGATGAAGACCGGGGGCACGTCCGGGGCGCGACTGGCCGGGTTGACGCCAATGTGCAGGAACTGGAGGCCCGCGTTCGCCATCCACGGCACCATGCCGATGCTGTGGCCCGGCACGTCCGTCATCTTGGCGGCGAGAGTCTGCCGGTGGAAGCGCTTGTCGAGGTCCAGCGACAGCGACAGGCCGAAGTCGAAGAGCGTGGGGTCCATCAGTTCAGTGTGCGTGGTGAAGGGCAGGCCGTGCCAGGCGATATCGCCCGCAAGGATCGCCAGTTCCATCGCCGTGCGCTCCCGCTCGGATGTCTGCTGGAGATAGGTGTGGATGAGCCAGGAGCCGGTGGTCCAGACGAAGCGGTCGCCCCCCGCCTCGCGCATCTCCCGCGCCAGCCGCACCGCCGCGGGGATGTAGTCGCGCAGGTAGCGCTCAACCACCGTCTCGGCGTAATCGGTGAAGCCGATGTCCAGGTGCGTTTTAAAGATGACGTGAACTTTCGTCACGGTGTGCTTCGGCATGATGGTCCCCTTGCATTATCCCGTCAGGGGAGGGTTCGCCCCGGCAGGGAGATTTCCTTTTCCCGACGGGGTAGAAGCGCTGGCGCGCGGGGGTGCATTGTTCCTGTCAGGCGAAAAACTTGAGTTTGCGTCCGGAAAGTGCCATACTTAGCGCGAGATGACGATATCTACTTCGCATGATGCCAATCATGTCCCAACGGATGATGTCGCCTCACAGCCTGTCCGTGCTTCGGTCCACCGCTGGAAACGCCTGATGCATGAACATCGCCAGTTGCAGTTCGCGCGAGCGGCGCTGGTGGGATTGGGCGCGGGCGCCGTGGCGGTACTCTTCCAGTACGCGCTGGCCTACACCGAAGCCGGGCGCGCGAGAATGCTGGAGTGGCTGCATGTCCACGCGCCGCTATGGGGGTGGCTGGCGCTGCCTATTCTCGGGGCGATTGCCGCGGGTTTCGCCGGCTGGATGACCGGCCGCTTTGCCCCGGAGGCGGGCGGTAGCGGCATCCCGCACATCAAGGGTGTGCTCATGCACCTGCGCACCTTGCGCTGGCGGGCGCTGCTTCCGGTTAAATTCATCGGCGGGCTGCTGGCCATCGGCGCCGGCTTGTCGCTGGGCCGCGAAGGCCCGACCGTGCAGATGGGCGCGGCGGTAGGCAAGGCGATCGGCGGCTGGCTGCGGCTGCCGCGCCGATCGCAACCGCAGCTCGTGGCTGCCGGCGCGGGCGCGGGGCTGGCGGCGGCATTCAATGCGCCGTTGGCCGGCTTCATCTTCACTATTGAAGAGCTGCAGCGCGAGCTCTCGCCGCTCACCTACGGCACCGCGCTCATCGCCGCCGTGGTCGCCGATATCGTCACACGCTCACTCACCGGGCAGTTACCGTCCTTCCATATCGCCGGTTATCCCATGCCGCCGATGAGCGTATTGCCGCTGTTCGCGGTGGTAGGCCTGGTGACGGGCGTGATGGGCGTCGCTTTCAACCGCAGCCTGCTCTGGACGCTGCGCTGGTTCCACAGCCTCGCGCGCGTGCCGCGCTGGGCGCGGTCGGCGGTGGTGGCGGCCCTCGCCGGGCTGCTGGCCTGGTGGCTGCCGCAGGCGGTGGGCGGCGGACATGCCACCGCGGAAGCGCTGCTGCGCGGCGACTACGCCCCACTGGCCTTCATGGGTTTCCTGCTGTTGCTCTTCGCCGCGAAATTCCTTCTCACCATCGTCAGCTACGGCACCGGCGTGCCGGGCGGCATCTTCGCGCCGCTGCTGGTGCTGGGCGCCACCGCCGGCATGCTGGTGGGCCAACTGCCGGACCTGGCCGGCGCGTCCTTCGTGCATACGCCGGCGGCCTTCGCGGTGGTGGGCATGGCCGCCGCCTTCTCTGCTATCGTGCGCGCGCCACTCACCGGCATCGTGCTCATCCTGGAGATGACGGGGAACTATCAGCAGCTCTTCCCGCTGCTCATCGCCTGCATGATCGCGTTCCTGGTAGCCGAACGCTTGCAGAACAAGCCCATCTATGAAGCGCTGCTGGAATACGATCTGGAACGCGGCGGCGTACAGGCGCCGGGAGAAGGCGCCGAACCGGTGAATATGAGCGTGGCAATAGAACCGCATTCCGCCATGGATGGCCGTCGCGTGCGCGACCTTGGCCTTCCTGAAGGCTGCCTGCTGGTGACAATTACCCGCAACGGCCGCCAGATCATCCCCGGCGGCAACACGCGCCTGCGTACCAGCGATCACGTCACGTTTCTTATCGCCGGCAATGCTTCGGAAAGCTGTGCGCTGGTGCAGGAGCAGGCGCGAACGCAGGGGTGAGCCCGCGGATCGGCGCGCGATTTTCATCACGCCTGCCCACCTCCCCACTCAGACATTTGACAGCCGCTCCGCCGCGTGGCAAGATACAGGTAATGACCTCGGATTCCACCACATCGCGGGCTGTGACGCTGCAGGATATCGCCGACCGCTGCGGGCTGTCGCTCTTCACCGTGTCGCTGGCGCTGCGTGGCGATACCCGGGTGAAACCGGCCACTGCCGAGCGCGTGCGCGCCGCCGCCACTGAGCTGGGCTATGACCCCGCCCGCAATCAGGTGGCGCGGCGCATGGCCATGCTGCGACATGGCCGGAAGGTGATTAACCGCGTCGTAGCCCTTTTCGTGCCGGAGAACGTCGAGGAAGTCACATATTATCACCGGCTGTTCTGGGGCGTGCTGCACGGCCTGAGAACCGAAGGCTATGCCATGCTGGTGAATAAACTGCCTCTCGCGAAAGGCCATCCCAGCCCCGACCTGACGCCGTTGGTGCGGCAGGGAGAAATTGACGGCATCATCGTGCCGGAGAATCCCTCCGCCGATGCGCAGGTGACGGCACTGCGCCAGAGCGGCGGCCGTCTGCTGCCGCTGGTCTCCCTCATCTGGCCGTGCGAGGACTGCTCGTCGGTGATGGCGGATGATGAGGGGGGCATGTATGCGGCGACGCGACACCTGCTCGACCTCGGCCACCGCGAGTTTCTCTACATCGCGCAGGCCTTCCCGAACGCCTTGAGCCGCGCGCGGACGGCGGGTATCAGCCGCGCGCTCACCGACGCCGGCCTCTCCCCCGACCGCTGCCTGCACACCATGCCGGTCTTCCCCTACTGGTACAGTCCACCGAACGGCGCGCGCCGCGCTGAGGACGACAACGAGCACTCCCTCGTCCGCTGGTTGCGCGCCCATCCGGCGGTGACGGCGGTGCTGGGGTGGAACGACAACGCGGCCCTGCACGCCTGGTATACGCTGGAGGGCGCGGGGTGGCGCATCCCGGCGGATATCAGCATCATCGGCTTTGACGACACCACCCCCATGCCCGGCCCGGCCGGCGAGAACCTGCTTACCACCGTTCGCGTGCCGCTGCGCGACATCGGCGCCGAAGCCGCCCGCCTCATCGTCCGCCGCATCCACGGCGACCTGGCCGACGACGAATGCCGCACCCTCCCCACCACGCTGGAAATTCGCGCTTCCACCGCGCCCGCGCGGGGAGGGTAACGTCGTTCACCGCGTCGCCAGCAGCCACTTCACCGTTCGCTCTATCACCGTCGTCCAGGCGGGGGCATCCCAGTAGGCGGTTTCGCCGGCGGGGGCTTCGCCGAAGGGCAGCGCCAGGCAGGCGACCACGCGGCCCTTGCCGAACTGGCGAGCAACCAGCAGCGGATGGCCGCCGGCGGAGATCAGCACTTTGGCATCGGCGGCAGGGGCGTAGCGGTGCTGGTAGTAGACGGACGTCTTCCCGTCAAACCGCAGGTCACCGAGAACAGGGGCAGCATCTTTCTCAACCTGCAGCTTCAGTCCGCCGCCGTTATTCACCCACGGCTTGTGTTCACCGAATACTACCGGCAGCATGTCGCGGAAACGCTCGTTGCTGATTTTTGCCTGGCTGTAGGAAAGGTCGCCTGCCAGGTAGAGTAGCGAGCCGCCGGCTTTCACAAAGTCCACCAGCATCTCCTCCGACGAATCGCCGCCCATGGCGCGGCTGTCTACGTTATGCAGGATGATCAGGTCGTTTGCCAGCAGTTCGCCGTAATCCGCCGGGAAACCGATGAGGCTGTTGGACACATCGCTAGCCTTGTACCAGCCGTCCTTCACCACCGCGTCCGGGACAACCGCTTTCAGTGCCTCATCCACGTGGGTGAAGTCATGCCAGACGCCGCGCCCGAAGAAGACGCGGGGCTTCTCCGCGCGCGCCAACGCGATGACGTCGGGCTTCAGATAGCGTTTCTTCTTCGCCGGTTGTGTGAAGGAATACCTCGGTGCCATCGTCACCATGTCCAGGTTCTCTTCGCCGTTCGTGAAGAACTCGCCGTATTCGGCGGTGACCGTCTTGCCGTCCGGCGTCGTGCCGGTCAGCGTCACCTGCACCGTCACCGGCAGCGCCTTCACGTTGGGGATGGTGATGGTCGCCTCGTTTACGCTCTCATCCACCGCG
>JAKIYB010000183.1 GCA_022708765.1 Armatimonadota bacterium
CCTCTACCTGGGGGCAATGGCGGACGGCAATGTCTTCCCAACGTATGAAGATCCTGTTCGTCTCCTCGGCCCTAACCCCGCCCTCGAGCGCATCTTCGCCCTGGCACTGGAGCGCGAACAGGCTTCCATCGTCTTCTACACAGGCATACGCGGTTTTCTGCCGCCCGCGCTGGGACGCGATAAACTTGACGGGGTCATCCGCGAGGAGTTCGGCCACATCGCCGTGCTTCAACAACAGCGCGCGAAGCTTGCCCGTTAAGGAGGTTCCCATGGCACGATCACGCACCGCCGCTGATTTTATGAGTACCGTGCTCGTTACCACCACTCCGGACGCGCGTATCACCGACGCCATCGCCCTCATCCTGCGCGCTAACGTGAGCATGCTCCCGGTGGTGGATGAGACCGGCACCCTCCTCGGCATCATCACCGAGTATGACATGATGAACCTCGCCTTCAGCGGCGAAGCAGAGCGCACCATTGTCGGTGAGGTAATGTCGCGCAACGTCGTGACCGTCTCCCCGGAGGACGGATTGGAGACCATCGTCAATACCTGTCTCACCCGGCGCATGCATCGTCTGCCGGTGGCGAAGGACGGCGCACTCGTCGGCGTCATCAGCCGTCGGGATATTCTGCGGGAAGTGCTGGCGATTTATCGGGAAGGATGAGCTACACCATGCCTATCGTGAAATACATCACTACCGATCAGCTTCTCGTCTGGGTGAACGCGCTCATCGCCGCGCAGACGGTCTACGGCGTGCAGGCGAAAGAGCAGCGCTTCGCTTATGACGCGCTGGCGGACGCGGCCGATCTGCGGCTGGATTTCGATGTGACCATTCTCCCGCCGAAGAAATTCTTCCAGCCGCTGGTCGAGACGATCATGAAGTTCCACGTGGACGGGCATTACGAGTCCGTCACCAGCGAGGAGCCATTCATCATTTTCGGCGTGCATCCCTATGACGTGGTGGCGATCGCGCAGATGGACGAAGTGTTTCGCGCAAACTACGCCGATACGCATTACCTCTCCCGTCGCGAACGCGCGACGATCGTCGCCTGCGATATTCAGAACGCTTCGCCCTCCATGTTCGCCGCCTGCATGGGCACCGCCACCGTGGAGGACGGCTTCGATATTCTGCTCACGAAGATCGGCGACGGTTACGTGGTGGACGTGCGTACGGCGAAAGGCGAGGCGCTGCTGGTTGCGCTGGGCGACGCACCCGATGCCGACGCCGGCACCCTCGCCCGCCGTGAGCAGTTCTGGGATGATGCCCGTCGCTTCCTCAATAAGTATCTGCTGAAGTGTAAACCCACCGATCTGCCGGCGCTGCTGGAGGACCAATACGAGCACGCCATCTGGGAGCACAATGCCGGTCTTTGTTACTCCTGCGGCTCCTGCAACATGGTGTGCCCCACCTGCTACTGCTTCGACGTGCAGGATGAAGTGGACTGGACGCTGGAAAAGGGGACGCGCGTTCGCAAGTGGGACTCCTGCATGCTGCGTGACTTCGCCACCGTGGCGGGCGGGCACAACTTCCGCCGCCGCCGCGAAGAACGCTACCGCCATCGCTTCTATCGCAAGGGGCAATACCTGTGGCAGCGCATGGGGCAGATCGCCTGCGTGGGCTGCGGTCGTTGTACTACTGCCTGCACGGCGAAGATCGCCAATCCGGTAGAACTGTACAACACGCTGATGGAGGGATGATGATGACCGAATCCACGGCCAGCCAGGACATCTATCTGCCGATGCCGGCGACGATTGAGGAGAGCAAACTACTCACCGCGGTTGATCGCTTCTTCCGCATCCGGCTGAGTTCCGGCGCCGAGTTGGGGCATATGCCGGGCCAGTTCGTGGAGGTGTCGGTGGCGGGTATCGGCGAGGCGCCCATCTCCCTCTCCTCCTCGCCGGACACCACCGGTGTCTTCGAACTGGTGGTGCGCAAGATCGGCCGGGTGACGGACGCGCTGCACGCGCTGCCGCAGGGCTCGCCGGTGGGTATTCGCGGGCCGTTCGGCACTACCTTTCCCGTCGCCGAAGCATTAAAAGGCCAGGATATCCTCGTCATCACCGGCGGCATCGGACTGGTGCCGGTGCGCTCGGCGATCCAGTATATGCTCAATCGCCGTGAGGATTACGGCGAGATGGCGATCCTGTATGGTACGCGCACCCCCGCCGATCGGCTCTTTACCGACGAGATCGAGGACTGGCGCGCCCGTGAGAACGTCACCTACCTGGAAACGGTAGACCGCGGTGACGAGGGGTGGACCGGCAATGTCGGCGTCATCACCACGCTGTTGCCGAAAGTGGAGGTGAGTCCCGTCTCCACCCGCGTCATCATCTGCGGACCGCCCATCATGTATAAATTCGTCATCGCCGCTCTCGCCGCGCGCGGCATCCCCCTGGAGCATATCTATGTCTCGCTGGAACGGCGCATGAAGTGCGGCGTGGGCAAATGCGGCCACTGCCAGATCAATGGCTATTATACCTGTCTCGACGGCCCGGTATTCAACTACGCCCAACTGTCGGATGTCCCGGAGGCGATCTGATGAGTAAACCACGGGTGGCGATTTTTGACTTCGCCTGCTGCGAAGGCTGTCAACTGCAAATCGTCAATATGGAAGAAGAACTGCTCGACCTGCTCACCCACATTGAGCCCGTCGAGTGGCGCGAAGCGATGTCCGAATCGAGCGAGAGGTATGACATCGCCATCATCGAGGGATCCATCACCCGCCAGCAGGATGAGGAGCGGCTGAAACTGATTCGCTCGCGCGCGAAGGTGCTCATCGCGCTAGGTGCCTGCGCGACGCTGGGAGGGGTGAATAAGCTGGCGAACGGCTTCGACGACTTGAATGAGGTAAAAAAATGCGTCTACGGCGACGCCGCGCGCATGCCGCATCTCCTCACCGGACAGGTGAAGGCGGTAAGCGAGGTGGTGCCGGTGGACTATAGCGTGCATGGCTGTCCGATCAATGCCGAAGAGTTTGGCTATGTCATCCGCTGCCTGCTGCGCGGCACCACGCCGGTTATCCCCAACTTCCCGGTCTGCGTGGATTGTAAAATGCGTGAAAGCACGTGCCGCTTCGAATACGGAGAGATCTGTCTCGGCCCTATTACCCGTGCCGGCTGCGGCGCCCCCTGCCCGGCCGCGGGGATGTGGTGCTTCGGCTGCCGGGGCTATGTAGACGAGCCGAACATCAACGGCGCGCGCGACGTGATGGAGCGTTATCGCAAGACGGTGGATGACCTGAAGAGCCGTATGGCCCTCTTCAATACCGGACAGGAGCAACCTCATGCCTGAGAAGATTGATATCGGCGTGCATCATATCACGCGGGTGGAAGGCCACGGTACCATCGTTGTGCGCGCCACCGCCGGCAAAGTCGAACAGGTGGAATGGCAGGTGCCGGAAGCGCCGCGCTTCTTCGAGGCGATGGTACGTGGACGTAGTTGGGAAGAAATTCAAACCGTCGTTTCCCGCGTCTGCGGCATCTGCTCGGTGACACACTCACTGGCGGCGCTGAAAGCCATCGAAGACGCTATGGACATCCCCGTGTCCGAGCAGACGGAGCGACTGCGTCTGCTCGGTTTGAACGGCGAATACATCGAAAGCCACGTGCTGCACGTCGGTTACCTGGTGGCGCCCGACCTGCTGGGGGTGAAATCCGTGGTGCCGCTGGTAGCGACGAACCCCGATCTGGTGAAACTGGTGGTGCGCCTGCACCGGCTGGGCAATACTATCATGGAGGTTATCGGCGGTCGTCGCACGCATCCGCTGGCTTTTAAACCTGGCGGCATGCGGCGCATCCCCACCGAACGCGAGCTGCGCAGCCTGCGCGCCGCTATTGAAGGGGCGCTGCCTGACCTGCAGGTGCTGGCCGAAGCGGTGCATGGGCTGGCGGGGAAGATTCCCGCCTTCGAGCGCGATACTGAGTATGTGTCGCTGGTAGACCGCGGCACGTATACGCTCTATTATGGCAATATCGGCAGTTCCGATACCACCAACACGGTGGCTGTGCAGAAGTTCAAGTCAATTGTGAACGAATATGTCTCACCGCAGTCCACCGCCAAATGGGCACGCTGGCATCGGGAGAGCTACATGGTGGGGGCGTTGGCGCGCTTCAACCTCAACGCCGGCTACCTGCTGCCGATGGCGGCGGAGATGGCCCGCTACCTGGGGTTGGCGCGCGGCTGCTGCAATCCGTATATGAACTCCGTGGCGCAGGTGGTGGAGACGGTGCAGGCGTTCGAGCATAGCCTGCAACTCATAGACGAACTGCTCACCGCCGGGCTGCAGCCGGAAACGGCGCGCGTAATCCCGCGCTCCGGCTGGGGCGCTGGGGCGGTGGAGGCGCCGCGCGGCATCCTCTTCCACAGCTACGCCTTCGATGACGACGGCACCTGCATCGGCGCCAATCTCACCATCCCGACAAACCAGAATCACGCGAATATCCAGAAGGATATGGAGAAGCTGGTGCCGCAATTCCTCTCCCGCGGGCAGGATGAACTGCGTCAGTTACTGGAGATGCTGGTGCGCGCCTACGACCCGTGCATTTCCTGCTCCACTCACATGCTGGATGTGCGTTTTGTCTGATACGGTCATCATCGGTATCGGCAACCCGCTGTGCGGCGACGATGGAGTGGGCATCGCGCTGCTGGAGGCGTTGGAAGGTCGCGTGGATGCCGATCTGGTGGATGCCGGCACCTCCGCCATGCAGGTGGTGCATGCCCTCGCCGGCCGTCACCGCGCCATCCTCCTCGACTGCGCGCGCATGGGACTGCCATTCGGCACCCTCCGCCGCTTCACGCCTGAGGAAGTGGCCAACGGCACATCCCTGCCCCGCCTCTCCCTCCATGAAGGTGACCTGCTCGCCTTCCTTGCCCTCGCACGCAACCTCGGCGCCGCTCCGGAGGAGATCATCCTCTTCGGCATCGAACCCGCGTCGCTGGAACCGGCGATGCACCTCTCCTCCATCCTGGTCGCGCAAATGGGAGACTACCTGACGGCGATCATCGCGGAAGCGAAAGCGCCGTTCCATTCGATATGAGGGGCGCGTTTACCCGAAATCTTCCCCCTCACCCTTCGTGGCGATGCCCAGTCGGACAAGGTCACTCTCGAAAACGGTGGTGACGAAGTCGGCGGAGAGTTTGAGCTGCGAGGCGAAGGCGCGACCGCGACCTTCCGCGGCGCCGCGCTGGAAGTCAAAAACGCCTACCTGTTTTCCGCGCCCCTTCACGTAATCAATGCTGGGGATGGGATCGCTGTCCGGCGCGATGATGAGCGCGGTGTCATAATTCGGTTGCAGGCCCATCATGTCCGTCGCCAGCCAGACATCCAGCCCCTTCTCCGTGAGGGTTTTATGCAGCAGGTCTACCTTCCAGCGGCCGCAGCGGCAGACTTCGATGAAGTCCGATGCCGCTTCCACCGCGTGATAGAAGCGGTTCATGCCGGCGAGGATGGTGAGCTTTTTATCGTACCAGCGTGCGAAATCGTCAAAACACATGTCAAAGGCGATCTGCTCGATGCGTCCCTGGTCGGCGCCGGTACCGGCGAACTGCCGCGACGCTTCCGCCATCCACCGCGCGCGAATCTCGCGGTCATCGCTGAAGCGCTCGCCGAGGTACTGGCGGGTGCGCGGGTTGGACAAATCCCACTCGTCAATGCTGTCCACCACATACCAGTAGACACGCATCAATTGCGCGGGGGGCGGCGCGGCGGCTACCACGGTGTTGCGCCAGCGGCCCACGGCCTGCTCAAAGAGGTGGCGATAAAGGGATTCGTAGTCGTTTACATACACTTCCATGTGCTTGAAGGCACCAAAGAGATGACTGCCGTTCACGAAAAAGCAAATTTATCCACGATTTTCCTCCACTCAACGTTTCAGACAGGTGTAATAGTAGCGTGTTGCTCATAAAATCGGTGTGTATACCCGGTCACAACATCCGCCGACAGTATAGCAGGCGAACCGCGGCGGCGGCAACCGGGGAAAACAATCGGTCGCGCAATAAACGGTTTGTGGAAACTGCCCGTGAATGCCGTAAACAGTTGATCCACGAGAACTTCACCGGAGCGCGGGATCCTCCTTACCGCTTCACGCGGATGCGGCGGGTGAGAATGGCTTTGCAGGTGGCGTCGGTGGGGTGGGGGTAGTCGAAGTCGGAGTAGGCTAACAGCAGGGTGTCGTCGTTGAGGGGGAGCATGCTGGTGTAGCCGCAGGTGTGGAGGTGGACGGCGGCAGGATCGCCGGGAAGGATCTGCTGGTGAGCGTCCCACTGGCGGCCGTCGCCGGCGGTGGAGACGGCGAGGTGGACGCCGGGGCGGCCGTAACTGAGGACCAGGCAGCCGTTGCCGAGGAGCTGCAGGCAGGGAAAGACACCGAAGTCAAAGAGGGAGTGGCCGGCTTCCCAGGTATGGCCGTCGTCCGTTGACCAGGTAATCCACATTGGCTTCTGGTTTTGATCCGTGCGGCGGATGATGCAGACGAGGTCACCGCCGGCGGTGGCGGCGAGGTGCGGCTCAGCCATGATGTCGCGGTTCGCGCGGTCGGCGGCGATAGTGGCGCGACGGCGGAAAGTGTGGCCGTTATCTGCCGAAACGAGCAGGCTTGTGGTATTGCGCGCCGGGATGGTGCCGTCGGCAAGCACGTACTGGGCGCGGTAATCGGCGATGAGGAGTTCCTTCCCACGCTTCAACACGGCGTGTTCGAAGTAGGTGCGCGGTAGCAGGCGGCTGTCTTTCCGCCGCCAGGGCAACAGGCCGGCGGTGTCGTAATCCACCACATCATCTTCCCAGGCGCCGCTCGCCGGGCGCCAGCGTTTGGCGGGGATGCGGCCGAAGTAGTCGCGCACGCGGGGCGGGAAATCTTCAACGCGGTAGGAGTAGACGATGCCGTAGATATCCGCCTCCGCGACTGGCGCGGGCATGGAGACGCTTTCGATCTCGACATCCAGATACGCACAGGCGGGCATCACCAAAAGCTCGCCGTCGAACACCTCGGAAATGGAGAAGTGTGGGCGCACGGGGGTGATGCCATCCGGCGCGGGGTGCCAGGAGCGCCCTTCGTCGGTTGAGACAAAGTCGGGCGCCGGGCAGCCGTGCGTCTCGCTGGCATCGGCGGCGTCGGCAAACATGCAGAGCAGATTGCCGTCCGGCAGGCGGCTCAACGCGGGGAACTGATGGAAGCCCCAGCGCGTCTCGCCCGGCGCCGAGAGGGCGACGAGGCTGGGGGTTTCAAGGGTGATTGTCGGGGGCATTGGACGTTCCTTTCAGTTGTGCCAGACCAGCGTCTGGCTGGCGCCGGCGTATTCGTTTGCCGGCAGGCTGACGCCGAGGGTGGCGGAAATGGGACCGGTGAGCGTTACCGTCAGCAAGCCTTCACCGCCTTCCGGTTGGGCGACAGTGAGGATGGTCGCCGGGCCGGGATGGTAGAGCAGGATGCAGGGACGATCAACGGCAATACGCTGACTATCGGGGAAAGTGAGCGAGCCCGGTTCGTAAAACACGACGTGGCCGCGGCGGTCGCCGGCGTGCCAGACAGCCTGCAGCGCGTCATCGTTGCGCACGATGAGGAAACGCGCCGGATCGTCGGCGAAGTTGTCCGGGGCGTTGGGCAGCACGGCATAGGCGTATGACGCGCCGTTTGGCCGCGTGCCGTGATTCAGGCCGGCGTTCAGCACGTTGAGGATTTGCCGTTCGGACGAACCGACGCCGCAGTCGCTCCAGGCGCCGGATTGCGGGCCAAGGGTGAGGGTGCCGCCGCCATCGAGGATGCGGTAGGTGACGCCATCCTGCCTGAACGCGGAACCGGGCATGAGCGGATAGGTGCCCGTCGCCAGCGGCTCGTCGGTGCCCGCGAGATAAGCCGGCGTGCGCCAGTGGCACTGGTTGATGGTGGTGCGCACGGGCGCATGTGCTTCGCAGGTGATGCCGGCGCCCAGCGCGACCATCCCCTCGTCGAAGAGGAACCAGGCCTTCTTCGCGGCGAGGCCGACGCGAGCAAAATCCACCGCCGCGCAGCCAACGCGGCCATCGGATGCCCCGTCGGCGAAGGGGCGCTCGCCAGCGACGCGCAGGGCATCCGGGTCAAAGGCGGCCTCCTGTACGGCGG
>JAKIYB010000184.1:0-7728 GCA_022708765.1 Armatimonadota bacterium
TGCCATGCGGCGTGGAGTTGGGTGCATCAACCGTTCCTGCATCCTGGCGACACCTGGACAAGTGACCCGGTGGGCATTGCCCCGCATGACGGCGACTGGTATGCGACCGCCGACCGCCTGCGCGCCTGGCTGGCCACCTGGTGGACCCCGCCGCAAACACCGCCGGAGTTGAAGACGCACATCGGCTACTTCAACCTCTACGCGCGCGATTTCATGGGTCGGGAATACACGAAGCTGGTGGATCTACCCGGCATCGCCGATGACCTGCTCGCTTGCGGCATCTGGGATCTCTGCCTGTGGGACATGAGCATGGCCACCTACCTGCGCGCGGGCACGGGTGACTTTCTGGAAGACACTCCGGAGCGCATGGCTGAAATGAGTGCGGCATTGGCGGCGGTGCGCGAGAAGGGCTTGCAGGTCAGCACGCTGGTGAACTATCGCCTCACCACGGCGAAGAACCGCTCGTGGGCGGAACGCGCGGAAGGCCAGGTGATGAAGACCTATCACGGCGCCACGCGTTATGAAAACTGGTCCACCTGCCGCGGCAGCTTCGGTGCCTTCCTCAACAGCCACCTGGACGAAGGCGGCGGCAGCCTGTGCCAGAATCACCCCGGCTTCCAGCAGTGGGCGCTCGATCTCACCGACCGGCTGCTCGATTTCGGCTTCACCTCGCTCTTCATTGACCAGCCGTTCGAGAGCAGCGTTTGTTTCGATCCCGACCATGGACATCCAGTGCCGGGCTACGGCCACGCCGGTGCCGTCGAATGGGTGTCGCCAGCGGCTGCGAAGGTGCATGCCCATGATGCTAGCGCTTACACTATTGGCGAAAACGCCGACATCTTCACCAGCCAGTATATTGATCTCTGGTGGGACTGGCAGTGGGCCAGCAAACGCGCGGATGTCTTCCGCTACATCCTGCCGGAGTCGCTGCAGTCGTGGATTCTCGACGCCTACGAGCATCAGCATGAAGTAGGAAAGGCCTTCGCCCTTGGCTTCCTGCTGTCGCTAAACGTGCGCGGGCTGGAACTGCCCATCACCGCCGAGCCGGATGTTGCCGCGCGCATCAAGCGCCTGGCCGGCCTGCGCGCGCGTACCGCTGCCTTCACCGTGTGTGGTCGCTTCGCCGACCAGCGGGGCCTGAAGGTCGAGAGCGAAAGCCCCGTCGCCGCCTACCTCTACGATGCCGGCGAAGCGCTCGGTATCATCCTGGGGGAGCGCAGCGACAACGAATGCGGCGGCGGTGAGATAACGCTAGTGCTGGACACCGCGCACTATGGCAGGCAGTTCACATCAGCCCGGCTGCACCGCGAAGATGGCTCGATCACCCTTTTGCAGCCCGCGGCGACTGATACCGGCATTTCGCTCATTGTTCCCCTGTCACGCTGGGAATGCGCGGTGGTAGAGGTGCGCTGATGACGGTTTATTGCGAACAGTCCGGCTCCACAGTCATCCTGCAGACTGGCGCGCTGCGCCTGACCCTCGACGCCGCTGATGGGCTACACGCGGTGATGCTGGAAAACGCCCATACCGGCCACAGGCTGCCCCTTAACGGTCCGGAGTTAGCTGTGGATCTCGACGCGGCTGAGCAGCGTTTCTGGATCACCGGCTGGAAAATCCACACTGGCGAACCTAGCGCGCTGCCTTCAGACGATGAAGAGGGGTTTCAAGCCGGTTATCACCTGCCGGATTTCCGCGATGACGCGTGGGAAAACCAATCCGCGCCGCACTACAGTTGGTGGACTGCGCGCGATCGGTTACTCTGGGCGCGCACACAGCTCCTGTTGCCCGAGGCCGCCTTCTCGCCGATCACGCTGGTACTGGGTGGCTTTGGCCTGTACGATTATCGCCACATGCGCGTCTTCCTCAATGGCGAGTTGCTGGGCGAACGGCATACCACACGTTTCTGGGAAGAGCCCGGGCGCTTCACTATTCCGGCTGGCGATCCTCGTCTACGTCCAGATCAGCTCAACCTCATCGCCATACAGGTCGGCGGCATCGTGGACCGCACGGCGCGCCTGGACGCGCTCGACCCGCATGGCAGCCGCCATTTCCCCAATGCCGACATTCTCGCCGCGCCGTTTGAGCAGTATATCGTCGTCGGAGACGATACGCGCAAGGCTGCGCTGGCCGTTGCAGACATACAGTTGTCGGACAACTGTGCACGCTTCCGTCTGCCTGGAGACGACATCACTGCCGTTGTGGAGTATCGAGCGGGTGATGGAGTGCTGCTTCGCCACACTCAACTGCGCAACACCACGGATGCGGAGGTTCGCGTGATGCGCGTACGGCTGGGCAACTACGACACCGGCCTGCCAGTCAGTGAGGGCCAGCGCGGTTTCCCGGTGTATGTGAACGATGAAGTTTTCTTCGGTCTCGCCCACCCCTCCGGGTGGGTCACCGGCGAAGATGGCCGCGTGCGCCTGCAGCAGTTTCCGGGGAAGCGGCTGGAAGCTGGAGAATCTTTCGGGTGCATGGAAGCGGTCATCGGCGCCGCGCCGACAGGGGAGGCACGGCGCGCTTTCACCGAGCATCTCCGCGCGCGCAGCCGCCGCGTCACTCACGGGCATGACCGGCCGTACGCCATCTTCGAGAATTTCGGCTCGTGGTCGCTGGATCGCGAGGAAGGGAGCTGGACGAAGAACAGAGAGGAGTATGCCCTGCACAGTATCGCCGCTATGGAAACGGCACAGCGAGAAACCGGACTGACCTTCGACCTGTTCTCCGTCGATTTCTGGGTAGATTTGCTGGGCGACCTGGAACGCTTCCACCCCGAGCGTTTTCCCGAAGGGATACATAACATTCGGAAGCTACTGGCCGGACTCGGGACGGCGCCTGGGCTGTGGATAGACAGCAGCATGAGCGGCTGGAGCATCGGCGGCAACCCGGCGGTGCAGGGGTGCTTCACGCACAACCCGGAATATGTGCCGAACTACTGGTGCGGCCCGTTCTTCTGCCGCGCCAGCGAACCAATCCGCACGCTCTACCGCACCGCGTTCAACCGGCACATCCGCGAGCAGGATGTGCGCCACCTGAAGTTCGACAATTTCCGCGCCTGCTGCTATAACTCGCGGCATGACCACCTGCCGGGCCTGTATTCCACCGAGGCTATCGAAGAGAGCGTCATGCAGACACTCCGGGAGTATTCAGAAACCTGCCCGGACGTCTTTATTTTCCTTTACTGGGGTTATCGCTCTCCCTGGTGGCTGCTGCACGGCGACGTGCTCTTCGAGCCGGGGCTGGATATCGAGGCGGCGTCGCCGGGCGGCGCGCCAACGCTCTACGTGCGCGACGGCGTGACCGTGGGGCTGGATCAAGCACAATGGTGGTGCCACGACCTGCCGGCGCTGGGCAAAGACTCGCTGGGCGTGTGGCTGTCCGACTGGCCGTGGAACAGCAGCATCGGCAGTGAGCGCTGGCAGGAAGGCTTCGTCATGGATCTGTGCCGCGGCAGCTTGCTGGCGCAGCCGTGGAGCGACTGGGACTTTCTCACCCCGCCAGAACGCGCGCAACTGGCGGACTTCATCACCTTGCTGCGCGCGCAGCCGACGTGCTTCGCCAATCCTCGCTTCATCCTCGGCAACCCGTGGCGGAACGAGCCCTATGGCTACTGCTGCGGCGACGGCACCCGGTTGTTCCTGGCGTTGAACAACTGCACCTGGGACGATGCACTGCTATCGTTAGATGCCGTGCCGGCAGGTTATGAGCTGTACCGCTGGTATCCCGACCCGGCGAAGCTGGAGGGCGACAATGCCGCAATCGCGATGCGCCCCTTCGCGGTGGTGCTGCTGGAAGCCGTGCCGGCGGGTACCGTGCCGTCAATCGACCGGGAGTTTGCCGTCCAACCGCTGCCGACCGGCTTCGCGGAACCCAGCCGAACGCTGCCGCTGACGGTGAGCGAATCACCCGACTTGCCCCCGCTACGCCTGCCGGCGGAGGATGCGGACGTCGCGGTGGAGGCTACCCGCACGCTGCAGGTCACCGCCACGCTGCCAGACAGTGCATCGGCAGGGACATTCGCGCTCACGCTGGAACTTTTTGATAGCGCGCGATTGCTGACCCGCCAGAATCCCGGCCAGTTCTTCGCCGCCTTAGCAATGCGTGATGGCGAACCAGTGGCCGCCCAGCCGGTGGTGCGCGAGTCAGGCTATCCCTGCGGTTGGCAGGCCTGGCGCGTGCCGGCGCCGGCAGGACCGGCAAGAAACCTCACCATGACGGTGACCGTTGCCGCGGATGAGGATGTAACCATTAAAACACACGGGTATTTCATTCCCCAGGGATAAGAACGAAAGGAACGGAACAGATGCAAACCCTTGGCGTTGGAATTATCGGTTTTGGTTTCATGGGCAAAGTCCATGCCTTCGATTACACAAGCATCCCCATCTACTACGATCCCGTGCCGGTACGCACGAAGCTGGTTGGGGTGGCGGAGATTGACCGGGTGCGCGCCGACAAGGCGGTCGAGCAGGGCGGATTCCAGTTCGGCACCACGGACTGGCGCGAGTTGATCGAGCGCGACGACATCCACATCATTGATATCTGCTCACCGAACAGCGCGCACGCCGAGCAACTGCTGGCGGCGATGGCGGCGGGGAAGCATATCTACTGCGACAAGCCGCTGGTGGTGGGCGCGGAGAATATGGCGAAGGTGGAGGCGGCGCTGGCCAGCTACACCGGCACCGCGCAGATGGCGCTGCAGTATCGTTTCTTTCCGGCGTCCATGCGGGCGAAGCAGATGATTGACGCGGGGATACTCGGCAATATCGTGAGTTTCCGCACGTCCTACCTGCATTCCGGCAGCGTGGACCCGCACAAGCCGATGGGCTGGAAGCAGCTCAAGTCGGAAGGTGGCGGCGTGCTGCAGGATCTGGGCTCGCACGCGCTGGATCTGACGAACTACCTTATCGGCCCTATCGAGCGCGTGGTGTGCGATGCGAACATCATCTATCCGACTCGACCGAACGCCAAAGGCGAGATGATGCCGGTGGAAGCGGACGATATCATGCTGATGCTGGCGAAGCTGCCGAACGGCGCCACGGGCACCATCGAGGCATCGAAGTTGGCCACCGGCGCGGAAGACGAGATGCGCTTCGAAATCCACGGTGACAAGGGCGCGCTGCGGTTCAACTGCATGCAGCCGAACTACCTGGAGTATTACGATCTATCCCAGCCGGAGAGCCCGCTGGGTGGCACGCGCGGCTGGACGAGTATCGCCTGCGTGCAGCGCTTTGAAAAGCCGGGCGGGGGATTTCCCGGCCCGAAATTCAGCATCGGCTGGATTCGCTCGCACATGCACAGCGCTTTCAACTTCCTGCAGGCTATCGCCGAGGGCACGCAGCCGCACCCGTCGCTGGCCGATGGCCTCGCCCTCCAGCGCATGCTGGCGGCGGCACAGCAGTCGTCGGACACGGGGCAGTGGGTGGAACTGCCGCGCGAGGCGGCGCTGAGACATGCGGTGAAAGGGTAACGGTTCACCTCTCCCCCTGCCCCCTCCCTAAGCAGGGAGGGGGAGCAATGGCATATATATCTGCAACCGATTTCATCTTTCCGCTCACTCACCTTCCCCGCTTAGGGGAGGGGGCAGGGGGGAGAGGTGACACCATAAAGGAGAAACCAATGTCCTATCTGTTTCGCGATCAGTCATGGCTCCAGATGCAGGAGCATATTGACAAAAAATCGCTGGTGATCCTGCCGGTGGGCACCACCGAGGAGCACGGCCCGCATTTGCCGGTGGATACCGACGCGCGTATTGCCGAGGCGTACGGGCACGGGCTGGCACAGGCGCTGCAGCCGGAGCTGCCGGTGCTGCTGATGGATACCATCCGCTACGGCTATTCGATGAAGGTGATGCGCCAGTGGCCGGGCACAGTCATCGTGCGCAGCCGCGTCTTCATGGATATGGTGTTCGACATCTGCCGTTCGACGCTCGATATGGGCTTCGACAAGCTGGTGCTGCTGGACTGCCACGGCCACCACGGCGGGGCGCTGAACGTCGTCTCACGTGAGCTGTGCGACGCCACGGATAAAGCGGTGGCGATCATCAGCCCGGCGACGATGAGCCGTGACGCCTACCAGAAAATTCGCAAAACCGAACCGGGTGGATCCATCCATGCCTGCGAGTGGGAGACGTCGCTGGTGCTGCACATCAGCCCCGAGGTGGTGGACATGAGTAAAGCCACCGACGAAGACGCCATGCGCTACCACTCCGAATTCGTCGCCGGCGATAATTTTTCCGGCGGGCAGAAGGTCACCTGGTCCACCTGGTACCTGCAGGCCAGCCGCACTGGCATCTACGGCGCCCCCGTGCAGGCCACCGCCGAACTGGGCCGCGTCTGCATGGAAGCCGCGGTAGAGAACGGCGCGCGCTTCCTGAAGGAATACTGGCACAAGCGCGACGTACCGGTGGTGGATGGGGTATACCTGTAATATACCGGCACTCAGAAGACAAACACGAAGACATGAAGAAGGGAAGGCGCGAAGGCAATTTTGAGACACTCTTCGTGACTTCCTTTCTTCGTGTTAGCCTTCCGAGTGCGATGACAGGAGCAACAACATGTCACTCGGTATGTATATCCATATGCACTGGGGCTACCGGCATCCGTACGCGGCGCGGACGTGGTCGCTGGAGGACTGGCGCGGGTATGCGGAGGGCTTGAAGGCGCTCGGGTATAACCTGGTGATGATCTGGCCGATGACGGACAGCATGCCTGACCCGCTGACACCGAGCGACCGGGCGCACCTGGAAAAGATTCGCGCCATCATCGCCATGCTGCATGAGCTGGGGATGACGGCGCTGGTCACCGCCGGGCCGAACTGCCTGGGTAACAATGTCGCGGCGCAATACCCCTTCGAGAGCCGTCCCTTCTTCGCCGCGGAACGGCGCATCAACCCCGCCGACCCGGCGGAGGTGGCGGCGTTACTGGATTTCCACCGGCGGCTGCTGGAAGAATACCTGGGCGAGGCGGACGGGCTGGTCATCATTGACAGCGACCCCGGCGGCTACATCGGCTCGACGAACCGGGAGTTCCTCAACCTTCTGTTGGCGCATCAGGCGATGATGGCGGGCGTCAACCCGCGCATGACGCTGTACTACTGGATGTGGGTGGGCTGGGAGCAGTATAACAAGTCCTGGGAAGCGGTGCGGGATGGGCTGCCGGTGGATTACAGCTTCTCAAAGAGCGACTGCGCCGAGGTAGTCGCGGGATTGCTGGAATATTCGACCCACCCCTGGGCAGTCCTCACCTGCTCGCCGGAGCATCACGAGGTGGTGCGGGAATACGACATCGCGGATCGTGCGCTCTTCAACCCCTACGGCGCAGTGGAGATCGAGCCGGCCTTCCCACTGACGAA
Source organism: Armatimonadota bacterium (assembly GCA_022708765.1). Lineage (GTDB taxonomy): Bacteria > Armatimonadota > Hebobacteria > CAIYQO01 > CAIYQO01 > JAKIYB01. The sequence goes on from JAKIYB010000184.1 coordinate 7,348, forward strand.
TTTCGCCCCCTTCGAACTGCAGCAGCGGCTGAAGGAGTACAACCCGGCGCTGATGAGATTGGGAGCGATGGCGAACGCGCAGACGCACGTGGCGCAACTGCCGCAGACCTACCTCTTCGCGCATTACGCGCACGGCGGCGCGCGGCGTGACGCCGACCTGCGCGGCTTCGCCGACGGCCTTATCCCCGGCTGCGGGGAGCTGCTGGTGGAGGCGTGGGAGACGCTTGGGAGCGACGACCCCGCCCGCATGCGCGCCGCCGCCGGGCGCATGGCCATCCTGCACCGGGCTTCTACCCCGGGACCGCTAGGCGGGCTGCTTTTCGGTGACCCGGAGCGCTACCTGGAAGACCTGGTGCTGCAGCTTACCTTCCTCGCCGATCT
>JAKIYB010000184.1:7753-8097 GCA_022708765.1 Armatimonadota bacterium
CAGGCGCGCACCGGCTTCGCCGACGCCTTCATCGGCCCCGTGCGCGAACTGGCGGAGCCTCCGCTGCGCGCTCTCCGCCACCCCGCCATTGACGAAGTCTTCGCCGTCTGGGACAACTGGCGCGAACCGGAGAAGCGCCACGGCATTGTCACGCGGATGCTGGAAGCGATTGCGCAGGTTATTGAATAATATTTCACCGCGGAGAACGCCGAGAACGCGGAGGAGTTGATATTATACAGGACTTTCGCTTCACCCCCTCTCCCGGGATTGGGAGAGGGGGGCAGGGGGGTGAGGGCCGAACGTGTAAGCGAAAGTCCTGTTATACATAGTATTACTCCGCGGTA
>JAKIYB010000185.1 GCA_022708765.1 Armatimonadota bacterium
GTGCCCTGCGGCACGCGTGGCGACCTGGGCTGCTTCAGTTTTCACCCGCGCAAATCGGTCACCACCGGCGAAGGCGGCATGATCACCACCAACCGCGACGACCTGGCCGAGCGCATCCGCGTGCTGCGCAGCCACGGCGGGGTGCGCGGCGACTACTACCTCGTCTTCGAGGATGCCGGTTTCAATTACCGCATGAGCGACCTGCAGGCCGCGGTGGGAGTGGCGCAGATGCGCAAGCTGCCGGCCATCCTCGCGCGCAAGCGCGAGTTAGCCCGGTACTACACCGAACTGTTGCATGACATGCCGGGGGTGACGCCGCCGGTAGAGCCGGAGGGCTGCCTGCACACCTTCCAGACCTACGTCGTCGTCCTCGACGAGGCGTTGGACCGCGACGCCGTCATAACCGCGCTGCGCAAGCGCGATATCGAAACCACGCTGGGCACCTACGCGCTGCACGCGCAGCCGTTTTTCCAGCGCGCCTACGGCTACGCGCCGGGCGATCTACCGGTGTCATATCGCCTCTTCCGCCAGACGCTGTCGCTGCCGCTCTTCGCGCAGATGACTGGGGAGGACCAGGAACGAGTGGTGGAAGCGCTGGCGGAAGTGATCGCCGTCGCGGGGAGGATGCCATGAGACCGCTGCTCATCCTCGGCGCGGGAGCTACCGCCGTGGATATCCTGGACATCGTCGCCGCCATCAACGACCGCGCTCCCGTTTATGAGTGCCTGGGGATGCTCGATGATAACCCGGCGCGGCATGGCGCCAGTAACCACGGCGTACCCATCCTCGGACCGCTAGCCCTCGCCGCCGACTACTCCGATGCCCTGCTGGTAAGCGCGCTGGGCAGTCCGGGCAATTTTTGGAAACGTGCGGGCATCCTCGCCGCGCTGGATTTCCCGCGCGACCGTTATGCCACCCTGGTCCATCCGGCGTCAACCGTGTCGCGCTTCGCTGCCCTTGGGTCTGGCGTGGTGGCGTATCCGAATTGCTCGATCATGGCCGACGCGGCGCTGGGCGATCATGTGATCGTGCTGTCGCAGTGCGCGATCAATCACGAATGTGTCATCGGCGACTGCGCCATCCTCGCCACCGGCGTTTCGCTGGCCGGCCGCGTGCGCGTGGGCGCCGACTGTTACCTCGGCACGGGCTGCAACGTCATTCAGGACGCCATCATCGGCGACCGCTGCCTTATCGGCATGGGCAGCACCGTGCTGCGTGACGTACCGGAAAACAGCGTGATGGTCGGATCCCCCGCGCGCTTTCTGCGGCACACGGTGGCGCCATGAGAGTGCTGCACGCCCCGCTGGAGGTTGCCGGGCAGGTTGGACTCACTATCCGCGGGCAGCGGGAACTCGGCATCACCGCCCATGGCGCGCTGCAACCCCATACTTTTGACTACGGCCTGGAGCCGGACTTTCCCCTTTATCCAAAGGACGATTCGCGTCACCTCGCCGCCGCCCTCGCCGCCATCCGCGCCACCGTCGGGAAATACGACGTGTATCACTACCACACCAACCGCTCCATCCTTCCGAAAGTTCTCGGCTGGTACGGGCTGCTTGATGTCCGCCTGAACCGCATGCTGGGGAAGACGGTGCTGGTCGAATTCTGGGGATCGGAAATTCGCCTGCCGTCGGTGGAGTCGGCGCGCAATCCCTACTACATCCCCGAACCGGGCCTGAAAGAAGCGCGCAACCGCGCCATCATGGCAATCTGGGCCGGCATTGCACGCGGGCACGCGCTGATCGCCGATGACTCAATGCGGGCTTATGTTGAGCCGTACTTTCCACACATCCACATCACCCGGCAGCGCATTGACACGCGGGCGCTCACACCGCGTTTTTTAGACCCGGCGACGCGCGTGCCGGTGGTGCTACACGCGCCCAGCGACACGGCGGTGAAGGGGACGCGCTATGTGCGTGAGACAGTGGAACGCCTGAAGGGACGCGGTATCGCCTTCGAATACAAAGAACTCCGCGGCGTCTCTCACGCGCAGGTCATCGAAATCCTTCGTGACGCCGACCTGCTCATTGACCAGTTGCTGATGGGCAGCCACGGCGCGCTGGCGGTGGAGGCGATGGCGCTGGGGACGCCGGTGGTCTGCCACGTGCTGCCCGAACTCATCCCCACCTTTCCGGAAGGCTTCCCCATCATCCCTGCTAATCCGGACACGCTGGAAAGCGTGCTGGCGGAGTGGCTGCAGCGGCCGGAAGACCGCGCGCGCCTCGGTGAACAATCGCGCGAATATGCCGAGCGCGTGCATGACTGCCGGGTCGTTGCCCGCCGCCTGCTGGAGATTTACGCTAAAATCACCGCCACCTAACACCTTGCCTCGCATCGCCCCGGTCTGCTACACTGCTCCTATCGGAGCGCGCATCATGCACACCATCGCCAGCACACGTATTTGTCGTCGGGAGGACCGCTGATGTGCGGGATTCTCGGATTGCTGCAGACCGATGGCAAGGTGGACCCTGCCTGGTTACTGCGGGCGGCGACGGCCATTCGCCACCGTGGGCCGGATGACGAGGGCTACTTGCTCGCCGACCTTGCCGGAGAGCACCTCTACCTGTGCGGTGGGCCGGACAGCGACCCCGCGCTGAACCTGCCGCCGGTGCGGGAGGCGGAAGGCGCGTATCCGCTTGGGCTCGCGCACCGCCGCCTCTCTATCCTCGACCTTTCCCCTGCCGGGCATCAGCCGATGGGCACCGCCGATGGGCGGTTTTGGATCGTCTTCAACGGCGAGGTCTATAACTACCTGGAACTCCGCGCCGAACTAACCGACGCCGGCTATACCTTCCACACCGGCACCGACACCGAGGTGGTCCTCGCCGCCTACCGCCGCTGGGGGGTGTCCTGCGTGACGCGCTTCACCGGCATGTGGGCCTTCGCCATCTGGGATGTGGACACCCGCGCCCTCTTCCTCGCCCGCGACCCCTTCGGCATCAAGCCGCTGTACTACCTGAACGACGACAGGCGTTTCGCCTTCGCCTCCGAATTGAAGGCGCTGCTCACGCTGCCCGGTCTGACACGTCGTGCCAATCCCACCGCCCTGTACGATTACCTCACCGAGAATGTGACGGATATACACGGCCAGACCTCTCACCGTGCCGGTGGATGCCCTGGAGAAGGCGGTCAGCGCGCCGTATTGGGTGCCGCACTGGGGTCAGAATCGCGACATCACCTTTGATGAAGCAGCCGGGTACCTGCGTGGCCTCTTCCTGCGCAACGTCGAGCTGCACCTGCGCAGCGACGTGCCGGTGGGCACGGCGCTGTCCGGCGGCATTGATTCCTCCGCCATCGTCTCCGCCGTGCGCCACCTGTACCCGGCGCAGGAGATCCACACCTTCAGCTATCTGGCGGACGACCCGGCGCTGACCGAGGAGCGCTGGGTGACACTGGTGAACGACCACAACGGCACCGTGCCGCACGGCGTGCGGGTGACGCCGGAGGAGATGGTCGCGGACCTTGACGCCCTCATCGCCACGCAGGACGTGCCCTTCGCCAGCACCTCCATCTACGCCCAGCACCGCGTTTTTCGCCTCACGCGCGAGGCGGGCATCAAGGTGATGCTTGACGGGCAAGGATCGGACGAATACCTGGCAGGATACGCCAACTTCGTTGCCTACCGCATGGCGTCACTGCTGCTGCAGGGGCGCTGGGGTGAGGCGAAACGCTTCGCAAAAGCGATGAACGCCAGCCCCTACTACACCGGCAGCCGGTTGAAGATGAGCACGCTGGGCAAGACGCTGCCGAACGGAATGCGCCGGTTGCAAGCGGACTTGCGGCTGCGGCTGGGCTGCCTGCTGGCCTCGGAGGGGATGAGCGGCCTGCGCCGGGCAATTGGCAGAAAAGGCGGCTCCACCCGCGCCGTCTGGCTGAACCAGCAGTGGTTCCTGCGCCAGGGGGTGCGGGGCTGGTACAAGCGCGGCTATCCTGGCGGCGAGGCGATGAAGGGCCACATGTGCTCGCAGCTCACCGAGGGCAGCCTGCCCGCGCTGCTACGCTACGAGGATCGCAACTCGATGGCGCACTCCATCGAGAGCCGTGTGCCTTTTCTCACCACCGAGATCGTCGAGTTCGTCTTCTCGCTGCCGGAGGAGTATATCCTCACCGAAGAGGGCATCGGCAAGGCCGTCTTCCGCCAGGCGCTGCGCGGCATCGCTCCCGACCCCATCCTCGACCGCCGCGACAAGATTGGCTTCGCCACCCCGGAGCGCGCGTGGTTGCACCTGGTGCGGCCATGGGTGGAAGGAGTGCTCGCCAGCGAACGCGCCGATGACATCCCCGCCCTTAACAAGCAGGGTATGCTCGACGAGTGGAACGGTGTTATCAGCGGCGCCCGCCCGTACAAGCAGAATCTCTGGCACTGGCTCAATGTCATCCGCTGGGCGGAACGCTACGATGTCAGCTTCGCCCCGTAACCCGGCGGAAGAACGCCTCCAGCCGCGCCACCTGCTCCTCGCGCGAGAAGCCGGCGGCCACCCTCTCCGGCAGCATCGGCACCCCGCCGACGGCTTTTTGCGCCAGCCACGCGCGTAACTGGGCGGCGATAGCCTCCGGGGTATTCGCCACCGCGCCGGCATCCCGCTCCATCACCGCGCGCGCGGCCACGTTGTCCTCCGGTCCCAGCACCAGCAGCGGGCGACGCGAACCCAGGTATTCGAAAAACTTGCCGGTGAAGACGCCCGTCTCGCGCGGGTCGTGCCAGAGCAGGAAGAGGAGGATATCCGCCTCGCACTGCGCCCGCAGCGCCGCGCTGTAGGGCACCGCGTCATGCACCAGCACCCGCTCGGCGACGCCATGCGCTTCCGCCAGCGGCAGCACCGCCTCGCGGCCGGAGCCATAAAACTCCACCCGTATCCCCGCCGCCTCCTCGCCCAGCAGGCGCAGCGCGGCAAAGAGCGGCGACGGGTCGCGCCGGCCGCCGTACAGTTCGCCGGTGTAGACGATGCGCAACGGCAGACCGGAAGCCGGTTCGGGACGGGGATCGGGATAATCGCCGGCGTCGTAACCGTTGTAAATCACCGCGGTGGGCATCGGGTACTTGCCGCGCAACACCGCCGCCAGCGGCTCGGACACCGTCACCAGTCCGGCGGCGGAGGAGAGCACCCGGCGCTCCAGCCGCGTCTCGGTAAGGCGCTTGAGGCCGGTAGGGGCGTAGTAGTGGTTATCCGTCCACAGGTCGCGCAGCTCCGCCACCCAGGGAACGCCCAGCTCGCGTGCCAGCGTGTGTGCCGCCAGCACCGCGTTCGCCGGCTTGTAGCTGCCGAAGATCAACTCCGGCGTCCAGTCGCGGGTAAAGGCGCGCGCAGTCGCCAGCGCGCACGGCGTCCATAACAACCCCTTGTTACCCAGGTTGTAGAGCGCCTTTGCCAGCCCTTTCGGGATGGGAGGGGGCGCTTCAGCGAGGAAGCGCAAGCCGTCGTCCGTAGCAGTGAAGACGGGCTGGTGCTCAACGCCGCCGAAGCGCACGGCGTAGCGCACGCGCTCCGGCGGGATTTCCAGCGGCAGCGTCCGCGCCAGCTTCGGCGGACAGGCGGCCACCACGCGCACGTCATGCCCCATCGCCAGCAGGTAGCGGGCGATTTTCCCCACCCGCACCGCGCCGATGGTATTGAACGGCGGAAAATAATAGCTAAAAATCAGGATACGCATGCTTCGTCATTACCTGCCCCACCGTATTTCCTCATACACGGCTTCGACCTGGTCTACCATGCGCTCTACGCTGTACTGTTCGACCATCAGCGCGCGGCCCCAGGCGCCGAGTTCACGGCGGGTGTCGTCGTCCAACAGCGGGGGCAGCGCCTCCGCCAACGCCTCCGGCGTCAGCGGCTGCGGCGCGGCGTGATCGCCGAAACAGACGGCGTTCGCCGCGTCGAAGGTATCGGGAGTCACCGGCCCCACATAGCCGTATTTCCCCGCCGCCACCACGGGGACGCCGCTCGCCAGCGCCTCCATCGCCACGCTGGCGGTGCCCACCACCGCGCGCGCGAGACGCATCAACGCGGGCACGTCACCGCGCATGCCCAGCAGGCGCACGGCCTGACGGCCGATGGCGGCGTTCGCGGTTGCGGCGGCGGCGTCCACCCGCGGCCGGTCCTCGCCGTCGCCGGCAATCAGCACCGTCACGTCGGGCACGGACGTGGCAATTCCCGGCGCGGCCTTCGCCAGCACACGGGCGACATGGCCCTTGGTGGCATTCAGCCGGCTCACGTGCAGCACCACCGGTGTGTCAGCGTCCAGCCCGAGTTCTGTCAGTAGCGCGGGGTCCGGCGGGCCGGGGGCGAAGCGCTGCACGTCCACCCCGATGAAGCTCTCGATTATCCGTTCCGGCGCCAGCCCCATGTCGTGTATCAGGTTATCGCGTCCCCGCGCGCTGACCACCAGCACCTTCGGCGACCAGTAAAAGACCAGCCAGCGCTGGTACGCGCGCCGCGTGCCATGAACTGTGAGGAGAAAGGGCACACCCGTCAGCCGCCCGGCGAGATAGCCCGCCGCGCCCGCCGTCCAGTGGTGAGCATTGATGACGTCAACGCCTTCGTCGCGGATAATTTCCGCCAGCCGGCCCGCGGCGGAGAAAAAGCTGAGGTCGCTCATCGTCACCCGGTGAAAGCGCGCACCCATCGCTTCCAACGCCGGTCGCGCGTCGTCGGTGCCCGCCGCCACCACCACCTCGTTCCCGCGGGCGATGAGCCCGGCGGACAGCTTGAGCATATAAGTGACGGAGCCGCCCGTGTGCAGCGATTTCAACAGGTGCAGGATTTTCATCGGCGTACCGAATAATTCGCCCCGCGCGCCGTCGTCTCCTTTCGCCGCTCGCCAGCGGAGCGCGCCGGAGCACGAGGGCGGAATGGGACAAGAATAATGAAAGAGTGCTTTTTCAAAAGATGAGTATAAGATGCCCTGGTACGCGGAGGATGGTCTCCTGGCAGTATACTGGTGTCACGGAACAGGCCATTAATACTGTTGCTTTACTACCAGATTGCCTATCCAAGCGCGCCTTGCTCAGGCTGCGGCACGACTAAGAACGTCAACGATCGGGTTCTGTGCTGAGTGACCGGCGCATCACCGCGGACAAATTGACTCTTACTCCTCTTCTTCCTCGCCTTTCCTGGGCCGTTTCGCTCCTTCCAAGCGTTCGCGGCGCGTGCGGCGGCGTTTTTCCTGGCCTTCGGCTTCTTTGCCGGTGCTCTCGCGCACCTTGATGCGGATGGGGGTGCCTTCCAGCGAGTAGCGCTGGCGGATTTTATTTTCCAGGTAGCGCTCGGTGGAGAAGTGGATGAGCTGCGGGTCGTTGACGAAGAGGATGAAGGTGGGCGGTTTCACCTTCGCCTGGGTGACGTAGTAGACCTTGAGCTGGCGGCCGTGGAAGGACGCCGGGCGCTCGTAGAGGGCGTCGGAGACCAGGCGATTCAGTTCGCTGGTGGGGATGCGCGTGGCGTGCTGCTCGCCGACCTCGACGACGGTGGTAAGCAAGTCTTCGACGCCTTTCTTCTTCAGCACGGAGAGGAAGACGATGGGCGCGTACAGGGCGAAAGGCGCTTCCTCGCGGATGCGTTTGGTGTATTCCTCGACGAGTTTGCGGCGCTCCGAGGTGCCGAGTTGTTTGCCCTGCTCATCCAGCCCCAGTTCGCGGCGCGCGCGGTTGAGCACCTCGTCCCATTTGTTCACCGCGATGACGATGCCGCGGCCATTTTCGTGCGCGTAGCCGAGGATGCGCAGATCCTGCTCGGTGATGCCCTCCGGCCCATCGAGCATCGCCACTACCACGTCGCAGCGGTCAATCGCCCCGAAGGCGCGCACCACGCTGTAATACTCCACGTCCTCGTGCACCTTGCTCTTGCGGCGGATGCCCGCGGTGTCGGTGATGGTGAAGAGGGTATCGTTCCACTCATAGTGAATGTCCAGCGCGTCGCGGGTGGTGCCGGCGATTTCGCTGACGATGGCGCGCTCCTCGTTGAGGATGGCGTTGAGCAGCGACGATTTGCCCACGTTCGGCCGTCCGACGATGGCCATGTGCAGCCGCTCTTCTTCCTCCTCGTCCTCCAGGTGCTCCGGCGGCGGGGGCAGCAGTTCGACGACGCGGTCGAGTAG
>JAKIYB010000186.1:0-3734 GCA_022708765.1 Armatimonadota bacterium
GGTGGTGGGTACATCGGGAGTGGTCTATCCGGCAGCGGGTTTGCCGTCCATCGCCCTTCGTCACGGCGCCTTGCTCGTGGAAATCAATCCCACCGACACTGCCATCAGCCCGCATATGGACTACATCGTCCGCGGCACGGCGGCGGAAACACTTCCTGAAATCGTCAATGCGCTCCGACAAAACTACTAAACTTCATCGCGCCCATACAGAGAGACTCTTGGCCGAGACCTGTCCGCAATAGCTTCAGCGAAGGCGGGAAAGGGTACTTCAATGTCCGCGTCCCCACACCAACGCCCGCATAATTCTACTTCTCGTCCACGACCCATACCTGCTGAATCCGTCCCAGGTGGAAGTGCCGCACTTCGTCGCGCAGAAAGCAGTGGGCTTCCAGGATAAGGTCGTCCTCCGTCCAGCTTAGCGGCATGATGTCACGAGTAGTGGTGCGGCCGCGCCCGTCGCGATACGCGATGCGAATGCGCCGGCGTGTCTGCACGGCTAAAAGCAGGTCGGCAAGGAGTGCCTGTTCCCCGGCCGAGAGTTGGTGCTGGGATTTTACCGGGGTGTAGCCCATCGCGATGAAGCGTAGGAAGACCGCCAGGCAATCGCGCGCATCATCGAGCGCGCGGTGTGTTTGTCCCTGCCCGATACCCAGCGTGCCTTTCACCGCCTCCAGGCTGTAGCCCCGCACACCCGGTAACAATTGGCGCGCCAGCAAACAGGTATCGAAAACGGGAATGTTGAGTTTCGGTAAGCCACAGCGGCTGCATTCTTCGCGGATGAAAGAGAGATCGAAACGTGCGTTATGCGCGACGAGTATATCCGCTGTTTGGCAGAATCCCAGGAAGGCGGGGAGGAATTCGCTTACCGGAGGCCTGCCAACCACCATTGCGTCGGTGATGCCGTGAATGCGAATCGCATCATAGGGAATGGAACGGCCAGGATTTACCAGTTCCTGAAACGCGCCAGCCTCGCGCCCATCCTGCCAGCATACCGCCGCCAGTTCGACGATCCGGTCGCGCATTGGCGATAATCCCGTCGTTTCCACGTCTACGGCGACGATACGCAGCTCTGGAGTGAGTTCGGGCATGACGCCTGTACTATACCCGATTCCTGGCGGCACGACCAGCCTTATTTGCGGAAATGTGCTGAAAGGTGCGTGACCACCTCTTCGATGGCGAACGCGTCCGTGGAAATCGTGAAGGTGGCATAGCGACGGTAGAGCGGATGCCGCTCTGCATACAGGCTGCAGATATCTTGTCCGGGTTGGCGTGCAATACCGCGAGTGGCAATGTCATTCAACCGCTGTTCAATCGTTGCGCAGGATGCCGCGAGGTAGATAAGTGTGCCTGAGCTTGCCAGATGCCGCATCGCCGTCTCGCGATAAACGACGCTGCCGCCGGTGGCAATGACAGTACCTTCAACCTGTAATGCGCCAATCACATGGGCTTCCAGATCGAGAAACGCCTCCATCCCGTCGCTGTCAATGATCTCCTGTAAATAACGGTCAGTCGCCGTCTGTATAAGCAGATCGGTGTCCAGAAATGGCCGCTTCAACGACTTCGCCAGCAGCACCCCCACCGTGCTCTTCCCCGCCCCTGGCATCCCGATCAATACAATATTTTTCACGCACCTTCTCCCCGGCGATTATAACATACCTGCCGCATCAATGACCTTGATATCTTCTCTATGACCGATACTGCTTAACTCCCCCGGCATCCGCTTGTCCGCTGAAGCTGCCGTGATATTCGTTCTATCCTGCCCGTCCTTCCCGAATCAAACCATACTGTACCATCTCGCTGATCAAGGATTTAGCTAACGCCTGCTCGCACGAAGAACGCAATTTTGCCATATTGCCACCATTACTGTTGCATTAAGCATAATGTCGTGTGATCAGCATCGGTGTGAAATACCCGCAAAAAGCCCCGCTCACGGGGCGTAGTTCGGTAGGCTGGCGCTTTATGGCCGGCCAGGTGGGCGAATTATCGCACTTATCGTGAAGCAACATAATGACACTACCGCCTGCACTGTGACAACCACATAGCATTCACTGGCTCGAACACGATGGCATTGAGGAGTCATACCATACTTTTCGCAGATAACAATCATTTACTTTCATGCAACTGTTCGCAAACATACGCGTTTATAGCGCCGCAGCCTCAGCAAGGCGCGTCCACGCAGGCAACCAGTTCGCGGAACGACTACCCCCATTTTGCGCTTTTACACAAAAACAAGGGGTAGTCATCGGTGGGTAACGGAGGGTGGTCGTCCAATCGCACTCGTACTCGATATCTCACATCTTACAGAGCGGTATCACCCATTTTCGCAACAAACGCTGCGGGATGGTACGCACGGCTGTGCAGGAATCATGACGTATAGGTGGCGAAATTAACGGTGATGGAGACACAACCTCGTATCCTGTTTCTGACGGACCGTTATCCGCCACAGACCGGTGGTGTCGGCGCGTCTGCACACCGCCTTGTGAACGGCATGGCCGCGCGCGGGCACCTCGTGCATGTCGTAAATCTGACCGCCGACGCGGAGCCCGGCGCGGTGGAGAGCGCCCGTGAAGACGACGTGATGGTATATCGCCTGGGGCCAATGGCTTCACTCGACCTCACGCTGCAGTTAGCCGAAAACGTCCTCCAGTATCTGCACGCGCATGTGGGCTTCAATCTCGTACATGGGCATTTCGCTGTGCCTGCGGGGTATCTTGCCGCCTACTTCGCGGCCCATGCCGGTATTGCTTCCTATGTGAGCATTCGCGGTAATGACGTAGATCGCGGCGCGTTCCGCGCCGATCAATTTCCGTTCCTGCAATGGACGCTCGCGCGTGCCGGGGGCATTGGTTGTGTCAGCCGCGAGCTGGCGGAGAAATGCGCGGCGCTTTCAGGGCGCGCGGATGTGCAATACACGCCAAATTCGGTGGACGCCGGCTTCTTTGAGCCGCAGCCGAAGGATGAACGGATTCTCAAAGCGCTGCAGCATCGCGAAGGCCAGATGATCCTTGGCTTCGTCGGCGAACTGCGCGTAAAGAAAGGCACCGCATATGTGCTTGATGCCTTCCGCGCCGTGCATGAGCAGGTTCCCGCCGCGCTGCTGCTGGTCGGTGGCCTGCGCAGCGAGGATGCCGCCTTTTTAAAACGGTACCTGCGGCAGTATCCGGCCTTACGGAAAGATCTCCACGTGGTGGATTATCTGCGTGACCGTGAGGAACTGGTGCACTATTACAACCTGATGGATGTCGTGCTGTCACCGTCACTGTGGGATGGCATGCCGAACAGTGTGCTGGAAGCGATGGCCTGTGGACGTGTGGTACTGGCCAGCAATGCTGGCGGCATTCGCGATATCATCACGCACGGCGAGACGGGATTCATGCTGGATATCCACGACCTCCCGCGTCTGGGAGAGGCGGCGCTGGAACTGCTGGACGCCGGCGCCCGCGTGCGCGACGAGATTGGCCGCAATGCCCGCCGTCATGTAAAGACGCATCACTCGCCGGAGACCGAGGTGGCGCAGTTGCTCTCGTTGTATCGCGGCGTACTGGAGAAGAGGCGCGCGTAGCAGGCCAGCAGCGCCTCCTGCGCCCGCGTCCAGGTGAAGCGTTCCCGCGCGACGACGGCGCCGCGCTCGCCCAGTTGGCGGCGTAGGGACGCATCTTCGATCAACCGGTTGAGGCACGCAGCCAACCGTGACGGTTTGCTCCCTTTGAAGAGCAATGCCGTCTCGCTGTCAT
>JAKIYB010000186.1:3744-8075 GCA_022708765.1 Armatimonadota bacterium
GGTCCGCCGCCACAATGGCCCGGCCGCAGGCCATGTATTCGAGCAGCTTGAGCGGATGGCACCCCTGCGTCAGGTTACGCTCGGTCGGTGCCAGCGGGGCGACGCAGATATCGGCGGCGCGAATAACCTCCGCCACCGCGTCATGCGGTACGGGAGGCAGTAACTCGACCGTCTTTTCGAGTCCGGCTTTGCGCAGTGCCTTCCGCAGGTCTTTATCCCACTTGCGCGAGACCGGGCAGAGCAGACGCAGCGTCACCGAATGCACCGGCAGAAGCTGCCCCACCGCCTTCAGCAGGATATCCAGCCCCTGCCACGGGGCCTGCGTGCCGACGTAGAGGATGACCGGCTTCTCCGACGCGGGAGGCGACGCGACGTAAAAAAGGCCGGTATCCACCCCGTTGGGGATAACAAAGACGCGCTCCCCCGGCGTCTTGTGGCGTAGAAGGTACTTCTTCGTCACCCCTGATGGGGTGATGATGGCGTCCGCGGTTGAGAACGCGCGCAGCTCCTGCGCGCGAAGCTTGTTCAGCACTTCCGGCGCCGCCCGCAGCGCGGGGTAATGGTACTTGAGTTCGATGCTGTCCACGGCGTTTACTTCACAGATGCTGTAGAACGGCCGGCGCGCCTTCACTTCCGCCACCGGTAGCGCCGCCCACATGGTGCGGAAATGTACCGCATCGAATGCCCGGTCCTCCAGTAGGTCCCAGAGTGCTTCGCGGTAGGTCAGTGCGCGATCTAGATAATTTTCCTGCGGCAGCGCGAGCACCCGATGGCGCGCGCCAAACAGCGTTTCGTCAGGTTTCGCCTCGCGCCCAATGCTAAGCAGTGTCACATCGTAGACGCGCGAGAGCGCTTCCACGAAGTAGCGGATATGCGTATTCGCCCCTTTAGGCGACGGCAGTTGATCAAAGCAACAGTAGAGAACGGATGGTCGTTCGGGCATGGCACGATCATTGTATCACATCGGCTATACCCTTGCGCGGTGCGTCCGAAGAGATTACACTGGAGGTGCCCATTGTTTGCCAGGGAGGTTTGCCCATGCCGGAACCGTGTATTCTGAATGGTACGCTGCCAGATATCCTCGATTCGCTGCGACGGTTGCAGACGTATGATAAGTATGCGGAGAGCGAGTTGGCAGCATGCACGAAGCAAACTACACTCTGGGGTATTTTATTGGTCGTCAGCTTTTTCGTCACGCTTTTCACCATCGGCACCGGTATCGTCTTCTTGCCGATCTTCTTCGGTATCCTCGCCGCGGTGTTTCTGGTACTCCTCATCTTCTGGGGCGTGAAACGCGCAAAATGGACCGGCGAAAATATGGAGGATCGCCGACTGGACGCCGGATTGCGTTTCTTCAGTGTCATTGGGCAGGACATGACCCGTAAGACAAAGTGCGGGATATCCATCAGTTTTGAACCGTATACAAAGCACGGGCAGTTACTCGAGAAAAGCGGTGGTTTCCTTAGCCCGCGCATAAAAAAGTATTCCGACGTCTGGTTCAACGCGAAAGGCAGCCTGTGTGACGCCACGGTATTCAAAGTGAAGGTGGAGCAGATCATCCATCGCAAAGAAAAGCCCAAACGGAAATACACGAAGATCCGCGAACGCATCTTCGAAGAAATCACGCTGGTGCTGCGCATCTCCCCCGAGTCCTACCCGCAATGGGAACAGTTGCAGAAGAGCCTGCTCCCCTGTACTCTGCAGGGCGTGCAAGTCCGCCGGATACAGGTGCGTAACGGCATCGTGCGCATTGTCGGCGTAACGCCTGTGATGGAAAAACGCACGGAACGATATGGCGCCCACGTCTTCGGCGACGGCAGACTGACGGACGGTGATGTGCTGCTTACGCTCTTCACTTACGTTTACGCGCAACTACAAAACTGCCGCGCGCCAGGCGTGGCGCAGGCCTAGCTGCTGATGTATGATCTCGCTGCCTTAATTGCCGATCTCGCGCTCTTCGAGGAATTCCGTGCTACAGTGCGCGGTGATGCGCCGGTGCGACGCATTCGTGAGGTGAAGATCAAACTCACCGCGCGCTGCAACCTTCGCTGTGCCTTCTGCCGCATCTGGCAGCTTGATGAGCCGGACGCGCTCTCGACAGAGGATGTCCTGCGTGTCATCGAGGAACTGGCCGCGCTGGAATGCCGAAAAATCCACTTCTCGGGCGGGGAATGCACCCTGCGCCCCGACCTTCCCCAACTCATTGCCGCCGCATCATCGCGCGGTATGCGCATTTCCCTCACGACAAACGGCACCCGCTTGACGGCGGAATTGGCGGAGGCACTGCTCTCCGCCGGGCTACGGACGGTGACGCTGTCGCTCGACAGCCCGGCCTCCGCGCTGCACGACCTTCTGCGCGGTGTAAAGGGCGCTTTCAAGCGCACGGTGGCGGGGTTGAAGCACCTGCAGCGTGCTCGTAAGTCATTGAAGGCGAAGGTGAATATCCGGCTGAATATGGTGCTCACCCGCGCGAATTACCAGACGTATCCCGACCTGCTGGGCCTGGCGCGCGAGTTAGGAGTTGATGAAGTCTGCGTGCTGCCCGTGGACGAGAAATCCACCACGGACAACCGCCTCCTGCCCTGGCAACTGCGCGAATATACGGAGAGCATCGCCCCGGCAGTGGCGGCGCTGCGCGCGGAATTCGGCTACAGCACTGCCTTACACCTCATCTACCCCTTCGGACAGGAAAAGGCCGATCTGCGGGACGCCGCCGAGAGCGCCTACGCGCGCGGATACTATCGCGAGCACCTTTGCTACGCTCCCTGGCTCACCGCGCTCATCCTCTGGAATGGCGATGTGGTGCCGTGCTGTATGCTGCGCGGGCGCGTTCCGCCACCGGGCAACGTTCTGCAGTCTTCATTCCACGAGATATACCTCGGCGAAGGCTTCAATACGTTGCGGCAGCGTTTTCAGAGGAAGCGTTTGCCCGCCTGCCACACCTGCGACGACTTCCTGGCGGAAAATCGCATCCTTGAGCAAGCGTTTATCGCTCGGTAAGCAGATCAGCGATAGACCGGGCTGCAATGAAGGCGCCGTTCGTGTATGTCACGGAATGACGCGAAGAAGGGCGCGCCAATGCGTTGAGAATCAGCGTTTCCAGCGCCTCCGGCGTGTCGGCCACCAGCGACGCGCGCGCCCGCCACTGCTGGTTGTCAAATCGCTTGTGCCGTGGCAGGAAAATGGCCGGTACGCCGCAAGCCCGCGCTTCGTGGAAGAGGTTGTATCCTGACGCCCCGATGAGCAGGTCCACGCCGTTAAAGAGTTCCAGCAGCGGATAGTGGTCCTGTATGTGTTCACCTGATTGTGGTGACGCCAGGCGCAGATGCGCATCCAGAGAGCGTCGCCGCCAGATCTTCGCCAGCAACGCGAAGAAATCGGCTTGCCACTCCGCATCACCGCTGCTGACGCCCAGCACAATGGGACGTTCGTCCATCACGCCCATTCGCGCACGCGCCTGTTCACGGGGGAGTCGTTCCTCCGCATCGCGTATGAGAACCGGCTCGCACAGTCGCTGTGGCACCGCGGCCTGTACCACCGGCTCTTCCGCGCAGAGGAGCAGATCGTAGCCGACCGTAGTGGTAAGCAGTTCCTCCCGATATACTTCGCGCAGGTGGCGATAGACCAGTACTTTCCGGCAGGTCAGGTCAGGGAGAATCTCTGTCAGTTCACCCGCAATCCCTGCAGGGAAGGCATCGATCACGAGTACCCGCGGTTGGCATGAGTGCAGCGTTTCTTGCACCGTGTCGCTGAATGCCGAAGAAGGATGGGGGAGGTGGAGGCACGGCAGTTTTTCCTGCTTCAGAGGCAAAGGCTGCACGGCGTTCGTCATCACCAGCAGGTCGGCCACGCCAAGGCGCCGGAGTTGGCGAAGGATGGCGGCGGCGCGGGTGACATGCCCCAATCCGCCACCACAGGCGTAGTAGAGGACGGTGGGATCAGCTTTCAAGGGTGTCCGTATCGCCGGCATCGGCATATGACGTTCCGCCGCTGCCGCGTTGGTCGAAGGCGCGCCGGTCACGGTCGCTGAAGTCATCACCCGCCGTAATAAGGATACGGGTAGGGGTCGTAGTAACCGCGATCTCGCTGATAGGGCTGCTGGCCGGGAGTGGGCGGCGCCTGCTGGTCAGGTTGATCGAGCGTACCCTGCATCTTCTGCTGAATACACGACTGACAGGTGACCGGCTGAATGCTGTCCGCAGGGACGTCATACATGGTGACCTGCTCGCGAGTGAGGGGATACCCGTGCTCGGAGCAGACGCCGATGCCACAGAAACAGCATTTATCCGCCGCGACTCTGTTGCAGCGGCGGAGCATTAGGAATCCGGCTT
>JAKIYB010000187.1 GCA_022708765.1 Armatimonadota bacterium
GGTGGCCACCGCGCCCGCCGATCTCATCGAGGACGAGTTGGCCTTCATCTACGGGCAACTCGGGAAGCCGGTACCGGCGTTGAGCGGCGATCTCGATCCCGCCGACGAAAAGCTCGTGCACCTGGCCAGCGGCGTCATCCTGCTGGCCATCACCCAGCGCGCGTCCGACATCCACCTGGAGCCGCTGCGCGACGCCGGCGTCGTGCGCATCCGCATTGACGGCGTGCTACACGAGGTGCGGCGCATGCCCGTCCACGGGTGAAGCTGATGGCGGCCTTGAACCTGGACGTCACCGGCGTGCCGCAGGACGGCCGCATCCGCCTCAACGTCCTGCAGCGGGAATTCGACCTGCGGGTCAGCGTCATTCCCACCGTCTTCGGCGAGAGCGCGGTGATGCGCATCCTCGATCAGGACACGGTACTCCTCGGCCTGGAGAAGCTGGGCATGACAGCGGACGGTGAAGCCCGCCTGCGACAGCTCCTCGCGAAACCGAACGGCCTGTTCATCGCCACCGGCCCGACCGGCAGCGGGCGCACCACCACCCTGTATAGCTGCCTGCTGACGATGCCCGCAGACGCCACGAAGATCCTCACCATCGAGGATCCGGTGGAGTACCTGCTACCCGGCATCGTGCAGACGGGGGTGAACGCCCGCAACAACTTCACCTTCGCGGTCGCGCTGCGCGCTTTCCTGCGCCAGGATCCGGACACGATCCTGATCGGCGAACTGCGCGATCGCGACACCTTGCTCGTTGCCATCCAGGCGGCGCTCACCGGCCACCTGGTGCTCACCACGCTGCATACCAACAGCGCCACTGATGCGCTGACCCGTCTGGTGGATATCGGCGCCGAGTCGTTCCTCGTCGCCTCCAGCGTCGCTGGCGTAATTGCCCAACGGCTGATACGCCAGCTCTGTCCAGCGTGTAAAACGCCGGTGACGCTGCCCGCCGCCGCGCTGGGCGATATCCGCGCGCGCGCCGCCGCCGGAGGATACGCCCTGCCGGAGAAAGTCACCTTCCAGCAAGCGGTCGGCTGTGACCAGTGCGCCGGCCGGGGCTATCGCGGCCGCGTCGGCCTTTTCGAGTTGCTGGAGATGACCCCCGCTGTGCGCGAAGCCTTCCTCGCCCACGCGCCGAAAGACGAAATCGTCGCGCTGGCGGTCAAGGACGGCATGCGCACCCTCTTCGCGGACGGCATGCGCAAAGCGGCGGAAGGCATTACCACCGTGGAGGAAGTCATGCGGGTCGCCGCAAACTAATCGCCGGCGCGCTCGACGGAATTTTCGACTGAAACGCGGCAGGAACACTCTCGCCTAAGACGAATATTTCGATTAACATAGTTTTCAGAATAGTCTTCGCGCCAGGAACCGGCGGAAAGGCGAGGTGGGCCATGCGCTCGTGCATGGGTATCTGTCTGGCGTTGTTGTGCGTCGCGCTGGGGGGTTACTGCGGGCAGATGAGCTCGCATGTCTACACCGCGCTGCAGGCGAAAGATGGGCTGACGGGCGCCGCCGCCGCCGTGGTGACGGCGCGCGAGGATGCCTACCTCGCTGGTGCTCAAGGGCCCGATGTCGTCGGCGTGGTGATGCCCGGCTTGGATAAGCTCTCCGGCTGGAACTCCGCCGGCACAGAGTCGCACTACCATCCGAAGAAAGCCGAGTTGGCGCTGAACCTGCTGGAGGCCGCGGGCACGGATCCCGCCGCGCGCGCCTACGCCATCGGCTGGATATCCCACTACGTCAACGACATCCACGTGCATGAGTTGGTGAATCGGTATGGCGGCTACTACGCGGTTGACGAAACACAGCATAAAGTGCTGGAACAGCTTGAGACGAAACATGTGCTGGTCGCGCACGCCGACGTGGTGACGAAAGCCCGCGCCGAACAGAACTACGCCGCGCTGGGCGACACTTTCGCGGCGTTCATCATTAATGCCTACCGCGCGACCTTCCCCGAAAACGCCCTCTATAAAATTGAAAACACCAATTACTTCTGCCGCCGGTTTAACGAGGCGGCGGGATACTGCACCGATGCGCACAAAGTCTTCTACGCCACCGCCACCACGAAAGCGAAAAACGGCAACCATGGGTGGGGGATGGCCACGCTGAAATTCCCCAACATGCCGACGTTTGATGACTACGAACTGATGCTGCGCGGCATGGAAATCACCGACGTAAAGCCGGGCAAAGACCGGCTGACCGCCGTAGTGAAGATGCATGACACCAAATGTTACGGGCGCTTCCTCGCCGACTGGGAGATGGCGGCCAACGCCGCGATCGCGCGGACGCGCGCGGTATACGGCCTCATTTCCGCCTACCTGGACGCGACCGACCCCGCCGTGCGGGCGGCGGCGCGCGCGGTTGCTGGCGGCCATTCCCGCGCAGAATCTTGACCAGCCGCTGGCGACCTTCGACCATGCCAAAGCCGTTCCCGGCAATCGCGCCTATCAGGTGCCGTATTTCACCTGCGCCTTCACGCCGATGGAAGCCCCGGACGCGGTGAAAGAAGTCGCGGCGCGGCGGCAAGATTTCGCCGTCGCCGCCACGCGCTGGGAAGGCACCGAAGACGGCGCGGTGACCCTCGACATCGCGGTGCCGCCCGGCGCGTTTCCCTATGAATTCACGCTGAATGTCGCCACCATTTCGAAAGACGATTTCGCGCAGCCCGCCTACCGGGATCGCAGTTGGGCTACGGTGTCCGGCAGCTCGGACACCGTGGGCACCGCCCGCGTGACCGTCGGCGAGATCTTCACCGTCGCCCTGCCGCTCACGCCGGCGCTGCTGCCACTGCAAGGCACGCGCGTCTGGGTCATCACCGACGAGGAGCCCGGCACATCGGCCGCGCATCTGCCGGGGAAGATCAAAAGCACGGCGACCGCGTTCACCGTTTCGCGCGAGAACCTCGGCAAACTCCCCGGAAATCAGGAATTCCTCCCCCAACTCGGGTCGCACCGGTACGACGTGCGCGTACTGGAAGAACGGCTGGAGGGTAACGTGCTCACCTCGCGCCTGCAGCTTTCCGACCCCGCGCTGGGCCACCATCTCGGACCACAGCAACTCGCCTGCGTCTTCCTCACCCGCCCGCAGGCCAGTTCGTCGGAGTATAACGACGCCTACCGAAGCTGGCAGGCGGCCAATCAGAAAGTGAAAGGCATCTGGGAGCAAATCGAAGCAAAAATCGAAGCGTTAAGCGAAGCGAAACGCCAGCAGCTTGAAGCTGAAGCCGAAGCCTACCTGGCAGAGCTGGAGAAACAGGGACTGAGCGAGGCGGAAATCGAAAAGCGCATGGAGCGCAAGTTCTTTGAAATGCTGCCCAAAATCGGTGTGACGCTCACCCCCGAGCAACGGGCAACGATTGACGCTGAACGCGCGGCGGACGCCCAGGTGCAGGCGAAATCTACCGCCGCCACCTGTGCGGTGGGCAAACTCATCGTGCATCCCTGCCGCGTCACCGTGCAGATACCCGAAGGGTGGAAGGAGGGTACGGTGGCCGCCGGGGAAACGCTCCGGCGAACGTTCAGCACGGAAACCATCACCCGCGCGGGAAAAGACGAGAAGCTGATGGTCGCCACCGGCACGATGACCATCACCTGCGCCGATAATCCGGCGCTGGAGAAACGCTTCATGGATGAACACGCCCGGCACGCGCGGACGACAGTCATCGTCGGGCCGCTGACCGGCGCGCGCGTGGTGACGGCCTCTGAAGCGAATGATGATACCGGCCCCAGCCGGACGATGGACTGCCTGCTTAAATCCGGCGCGCTCCTCGTGCGCGTGCAGGCTTCCATCCACGCCCGCGGCTACCGCGTCACCGACGATCAGGGCCGCCTCATCGCCGACGGCACCCCCGCCGCCGAGGCCGCCATTGAACGCCTGAGTGCAAATCTGGACTCGCTTCTCGGCTCGCTGCGGCTGACGATGGGGCCGATTGAAGCGAAAACGAAATAACCTCGCGACCTTTTGAACGAATCACGCCTGCCAGGCGCCTGGTACTATGACCGTCCCACTTCGTGTTCGTATCACTCGACCAGGCAGGATTTTCGGCGGCGTAGCCTGCAAAACTCCCCTCTCCGGGGATTGAACTCGCCCTCCAGGGAACGTATCGAGTACGATTACGAGCGCGAGCACGACTCCGATTGGGTGATTACCCCGTTACCCCCCTTCATTACCCCCTAAATTTGTGCATTTTTGCGAAACGGGGGGTAACAGTCCTGCGAAATGGTCTCACGCTCCGATTGCATCGGGGTAGACGCCGACGCAAAGACACCAAGACGCGAGTCAAAATAAAAGATTGTTTTTTCGCAATAGTAGCCATAAGACCACTGGTACGGTTGTGTTCGTTTGCGCAGGCGCTATGTGGTTGTCACGGTACGGGCGGCAGTATCAATACTGATGCTTTATGACCGGATTGCCTAGACGGACGCGCCTTGCTCAGGCTGCGGCGCGACTAAGAACTTCATCGAACGAAAGCTTAATGCAACAGTATTGGAGCGGCAGTATAGCACAAATATGTTTGTTTGTCAAGCGGGTGTTTGTGTCGGTTGCGCGAGACAGGGGAGAGTGGTAGCTGTCGCCTCGCCACATCACCCCTTCCGATTCATCATCTCCGTCAGCACCTTCACGGTGAAGCCGCCGACCATCTCTTCGCCGTTGAAATACATCCAATCGCTGATGCGGTCCATGGTGACCGTCACCCGGTCATCGAACTTCAGGCCGGGGATAGCGTCGGGTTCGTTGCCCACCGTGCCGGTAATCGTCTCACCATCAATGGTTTCCACTTCCACCCAGATATGCTCGGTGTAGTCGCCGTGGGTAAACATCACCTTCACGTTGAAGCCCCCGGTATCCGCCTCCTGCGCGGCAAAGGCCGCCACGAATTCCGGCCAGCGTTCGCGCGCCTCCGCGATGGCCGCTTCCATGGCGGCATCGTCCGCGGCGACGCTGAAGACCGGCAGCGATACCGTGGAAAAAAGCGCCAGCGGGTCATCACTGAGCAGCGCGTCGCGCGCGTCGTCGTTCAGCGGCTTGCAGCGCGACAGCGCCGGGGAGAGCACGCCCAGGCTGTCCTCGTCAAGCATCGCGGCGAGGATCTTACCGATGGTGGGGTAGGCCGCTTCGCGTGCGGTGTCCCCTATTTCACGCAGCAGGTCTACGGAGAGCCAGGCGCGGTGCTCCGCCATAACGCGCCGCAGGCGCTGATCCATGATGTCGTCAAGCGCGCGCGCATCAAGGTCCATGTACGGTTTCGCGTAACTGTGGACGAAGAAGAAGCCGGCGGCGATCTTCACCAGGAAGGTCTGCCCCTCGCCGAAGGGCGGGCGCGCTTCCGCCGGCACCTCCATCACGAATTCGGTGGCGTGCTCGTTGCCGACATCGAACGACATCGCGAGCGCGCGACTCACCCGCGCCCGCACCTCGTCCTCAGTGAGCGCCAGCCGCAACGACCGCAACAGCACCAGTGAAATCAGCGGATCGTCGTCCTTTGCGACCGCGTTGCGTTGCCTCACGCGGTACAGCGCCTGCTTCACCAGCACCGCCGCCACCGCCAGCAGCACGATGATCCCGACGGTAATCCAGAAATCCATCACGGCCTCCTTTCCGCACTGCCATGAAAAATTCAGCGCCAAATCGGGATATCCTGCTGCTGTGCCACGTGTAACCGCCTGCTTCGCAGCGGTATACTTCCATATCCCACGACGGAGGGCGCGCGTCATGAAGGTGCTGGGGATGCCGCTGGGGCTGGCGACGGAAGAGCCGTTGACCTGGGAGCGCTTCCTGCGCGGGGCGCTGTGGAATATCATCCTGGTCGTGGCTGCCGGCTGGCTGGCCACCCTCCTCTTCCCGCCGCGCGAGGTGTGGTGGTTCGGCTGGCTCTATCTCGTGCCGCTCTTCATTGCCCTGCGCCGCACCCGCGAGGTGCGCGCCGCCGGCTGGCTCACCCTCCTCTTCGGGCTGGCCTTCTTCGCGGCCGCGCTGCCGTGGATCTCACGCATCTTCGGCATCGCCGCGGTGGGCATCTACCTGCTGATGGCGCTGCCGCTGGTACTTTTCGGACTGGGGTATCGCCTGCTCGCCGGCGGAGGGCGCTGGTGGGTTACCGTGCTGCTGGCTCCCGCGCTCTGGGTGGCGGTGGACTGGCTGCGCTGCGAGGGCTGGTACTTCCAGTTCTCCTGGTGCCAGCTCGGTTTCGGTTTCGCCTCCGCCCGACACAGCGGCGTGCTCTACCCGCTCACCGGTGTCTACGGCGCCACCTTCCTGCTAGTGCTGGGGAACGCTCTCGTCACCGAACTGCTGACCGCGCGCCTGTCCCGACGGGCGCGCTTGCTGGCGACGCTGGCGCTGGCCATCCCGGTGGCGGCGCTCTGCCTGTACCTGAACGTCCCGGCGCCCATGCCGCGGATGGGCGGCGAACCGATTCGCGTGGCGTTCGTGCAAGGGGAACATGGCGACTTTGATTACTTCCGGCGGCAGACGCTGGCGCTGCGGGGTGTCCGCCCGGCGCTGGTGGTATGGCCGGAATACGCCATTGCCTCCTACGTGATGGAGGATACGCGCATGTTGGGCGAGCTGCGTGATCTGGCGCGGACGATGAGGGCAACGCTGGTGGTGGGCGCGAAGGAGCATGTACCCGCTAACCACCCCTGCGACTGGTTGCGACGGCGCTCCATGGCACTGGTGGACGGCGGCGTCTTCGCCAACAGCGCCGTCATCTTCGGCCCGGACGGCGCGGTGATCGGCCGCTATCACAAGCGCCATCCCATCCAGTTCTTCGCCGATGGCGTGCCTGGCCGGCTGCCGCACGTCATCCCGACGCCGATAGGCAACCTTGGCGTGGGCATCTGTTACGATTTCGACTACGCCGGCACCGCCGTGCGCATGGTCCACGACGGCGCCGAGTTGCTGGTGGTGCCCACGTTCGACGCCTATAGCTGGTCGGACAACCAGCACGTGCAGCATGCGCGCATGGCGCAGGCGCGCGCCGAGGAAGCCGGCCGCTGGGTGGTGCGCCCCACCTCCTCCGGCGTGTCGCAGGTCTTCGCCCCCAGCGGTCACGCCGTCGCCACTATCCCCAACGGCGAGGAAGCCGGCGCGCTGGCGCGGGTGTCACTCGTTACCGGCCTCACCCCCTACATGCGCTGGTTCTACGCGCTGCCGTACCTGTGCCTGGCGATTGCCGGCCTTTGGTGGCTGGCGCGGCTGCGGGATGGCGTTCGGGCGTGGCGGAAGCGGCGTGCCGCCCGGCGTGGCGCCCCCGCCTCCTGAACCAACCGCGTTTCCCCGGGCAGCGGGCGGCCATTTCCCCACCGGCTTTGTGCGTATTCTCCGACAGCGCGGTAAATTCGTCTACAAGCAAGCCCCTTGCATGCGAGCGGACGGCGTAGAGTGTAGTCAACCTGACACACATGGGGAGGGGCAACGATCATGAGGAGCTTGCTTGCGCGACTATCCTGGCTGGCCCTGGCAGCCGCCCTCGGGCTGGTATTCTTCGGCTGTAGCGACGGCGGCGGAGGCGGCGGACTGCCGCAGGTCGTCACGGAATACCTGGTGACCATCACACCCGCCGCGGTGAATGCGACGGCGGGGGAGGTGGTGCCGCTGACGGCTACGGTAACGCGGCGCGACGACGGCAGCGTGGTGCCGGATGCGGTTGTGACGTGGAGTGTGACGGAGGGCGTGGGGACGATCTCGGAAACGGGTGTTTTCACCGCCGCCACGCAGACGCCGCAAAGCGGCACCATCACCGCGACGGCGTTTGATGCTTCGACAAACATTCCCGCGGTGGTGAATGCCGGCAACCTGGTGAGTATTGACGTGACGGCGCCCGCCGAGGTGAACCTGGCGCAGGTGCCCGCCGGCACCACTGTGCCGTTCAGCGCCACCGGCGTGGACGCTTTCGGCAATGCGGTGGCCATCTCCCCGCTGTGGAGCGTGGAAGGCGGCATCGGACAGATTGATCAGCAGGGACTGTTCCTGGCGCAGACCGCGGGCAACGGCACGGTGGTCGCCACCGTGGGCGAGGTGCG
>JAKIYB010000188.1:0-6135 GCA_022708765.1 Armatimonadota bacterium
CCGCCTCTGGTGAACAGATTGACCTCTTCCCGCAAATCTCCCTGGCCTCCGAGAAAGGGATGCAAGCCACCTGCGATTTTGTCGCGAATATCGTCCGCTACTGTGAGAGCCAGTCCTGGACGGATCACATCTTCACATATCTCTTCTATCCCCTGGGCGAGGGGCTGCCGAGTATGAACACACATGGCTACCTGTTCGACCATTCGCCGGTCATGCAGGGCGCATACCGGCGCTTCGTCCGCGCGAAGTATGGCACCGAAGAGGCATTGCGCGAGGCGTGGGGTGAGCCGGACATCACCTTTGAGACAGTCATGGTACCGCTCGACGAGGAATGGCAGGGCGCGCGCGCGAAGACCGAGCATTGGGTCGAAGAACATGAACTGCGCAAGTACCGCGACTACTTCCTCTGCAACCGTGAACTTTTCCTGCGCTGGTATCGCGCCATCATTCATGCGGCGAACAGCGCGAAGACCGACCGGCCCGTGACCTTCGGCATTGACATGTGCAAGCAGCCGCTGATGGGCTGGCAGATATGCCTCGCCTTTAACGGCACCGGCCCGGGCGCTGATTTCCCTGATATTCTCGCCGCCGGCGGCAGCATTGACATCGCGGAAATCATTGACGAACCGGGACTCGATTTCCTGGTGACGCCGGCGGACTATACCGCGCGCGCCATGGGTTATGAGCTGGAGCCGGAGGGCATCGCCGACTCCCTTCGGCTACGCGGCAAGTGCATCATGATTGAAAATGACTGCCGCACCTTCGTCCCCGGTATGGAAGATGATACTCAGGGCGCTTTCCGCGACCTGGAAGAATGCCGGGCCGGCATCCTGCGCAACGCCGCCTGGTCGCTCACCCGAGGCGGCCTGGATTACTGGTGCGTGCCGGGAGGCGCCTACTATACCGATCAGGGGATTCACGATTACGCGATTACGCCCACCGCGCGCATCCTCAATGCCGCGCATAACTGGCCTCACGTCGAGACGGAGCACGCGGTGGCGATGGTCATTGACGACGGCGCCTGCATCCATGAAGACGGCACCAGCGGATATCAGAATCTGGCGATCATGTGGCAGCGGGTGCTGGGACTGGCGCACTGCGGTATCCCCTACCGGCTGTACCTGCTGTCTGACCTGCTGCACGACAACATGCCGGATTATCGTTGCTACCTCTTCCCGAACCTCTACAAACTGGACGAGGACCGGCTGGCGCTGCTGCAGCGCAAGATCTTCCGCGATGGCCGCATGGCGATCTTTGGGCCTTCTACCGGTATCATAGATGGCAATGCGCTCTCCGCGGAATGGGCGAGCCGCCTGCTGGGCGTGGAGATGGAACTGGTGCGCAAGCATGCCCCGCGGCGGGTGATGATCGGTGGCAATCACCCCGTCGCGGCGGCGTTGCCTGCGGCGACCGTCTACGGGGACAGCCTGCCCTACGGCCCCATCCTTGTCCCGAAACGCGGCGCGGTGGAAGCAGGCGGCGCAATCGAGCTGGGCACTGCTACCCTCTTCTGGCAGCTCAACCGCACAGGCCTCTTCCTCGCCGACCGCTGCACGCATTCGCTGGCGTGGAGCGTCGCCATGCCGTTGCCGGGAAATTTGCTGCGCGAACTGGCGCGCGCCGGCGGGTGCCACGTCTGGGATGACGATGACGACGTGGTGATGGCCAGCGACACCATCGCCGCCCTGCACGCGGTGAAACCCGGCCCGCGAACGCTGAAACTCCCCACCCCGCGCACGGTATGGGACCTGTTCAGCGGCGAGAAGCTGGGAGATAGCCTGACGGAGATTCAGATGACCGTCACTCCGCCGCACACGCGGGTGTTTTACTTTGGCGACGAGAATCCGTATGCCTGAGCCGGCGCCACACCGCTGTGCCGCATGGCACACTACCAACGAACAGATGCATTGAAGGAAACACTATGTTAAACGAAGATCTCCTTTACCTGCTGCTGCCGGGATTCATCCACGGAGAGACGGTGGAGTTCCACGAGTATCGCGATGGCTGTCCCGTGCGGGTGCTCTCCGATATACGCTGGAAATCGAGGGCGAGTTCCCCGCCGCGATGCTGCGCTTTGACGTAGAGTTGAAGCCCGGCAAGCTCGACTACAGCACGCTTTATAACCAGTTGAGCGAGCATCCTTCCGGCGAGTTCGTGGATGTAGGACCGCTGGATCTGGGTTTCCCGACGCCGCCGCGCATGCAGATCCCCATGCTGTCGGTGTCGCTGGACGGCGAGTTGTTCGGGAAGATGTGGTTCGAGATGCCGTCAGTCGAACAGGTACGGCAGCGCACCTTGAGCGGCGTCTTTGTGCTGGACTTTCCCGAAGGCGGGCAACACCGGATTACCATGGCGGTGGATGAGATGGACCGTGACCGGCTGGACCTGACGATGGTGAAATCCATCGCTATACGGCCGGACAGCCGCCGCCTGGCCGAGATCGCGCCCAAAGCCGGCTTGACGCCGGACGTGCCGTGGATCTTCCTTGGCGGACGATCAGTTGACGCGTTACGCCGTCAGCGTGATGCCGCGCATCGCGAGCAGTGGGACGGCCTGCTGCGCACCGTGGACGGCTGGCTGGAAACGGGCGCTATCCCCTTCCGCGGCATGCCGGTGCTCTCCACGGCAGCCTTCGCCGCGCTGCTCGATGAGAGCGACCATTATCTACAGCGCCTCATCGCCCTGCTGGAAGACCGTCGCGCGCGGGATGCCTTCCTGGAACGCCAGGGCAAGCTGATGTTCCTGGACGACGACGAGGTGCTCTTCGCTGAGAAGAACCGCTGGCTGATGGGCCACGGATGGAATGACTATGGCTTTGCCTGGATTCTGCTCGATTACTGCTGTGTCTACCAGTGGCTGGGTGGTAGGCTGCCCGCCGAGTTGACGGCATGGATTCGCGAAAAGCTGCTCTACTACGGCCGGGAGTTGTATCGCTTCTGCCTCTTCCAACGGCAGTATTCCGGTGCGCAAGGCTTCTATGAAGCGCACCAGAGCGTGCCGCAACTCACGGTGACGGCGCTGGGCGCCACTTTCTACCGGGAATGCGCGGACGCGCCGCGCTGGCTGCGCTTCGGCGTCGGGCGCATCGAAGAAGCGCTGGAAATTACCCCGTGCGACGGCAAAGCCGACTACATGTCCTGGGGCACGGTCTGGTTCTCGCAATCTACCGAACTGCTGCGCGACTTCGCCGGACGGGACGAGTGGCAGCGGCCATATTTCCGCAATCTGCCCACCGCGCTCTGGCGCACACACTACCTGCGCTCGGTGGTGGACCGCCAGGAGATTGCGGATTACTATCGCAGCGCGCTGGCCGCCTTCTGCGCCTCCCACCTGGACGACCCCATTGCCCGCTGGTACTATCACTTCCACCGCAAAACCGCGCGACCGGGCGGCGAGACGCCGGTGAGCTTCCTGCACTACCTGTGGCATACAGTGGAGCCGGGTACGCCGCCCGGACCGGAACAGGAGATGAGCTATCTGCTGTCGGACACCTCGCAGGCGCTGCTGCAGACGAACTACCACACGCCACGCTTCGCCATCCGCCTGCAGTGCGGACCGACGCTGGGCAAGGAAGGCTCCTATAAGCTGGAGAGCTATGCCAACGCCGCCTCCGGCAATGCATTCGCTTACGGGGGATTCGAGGCGCTGGTGAACGGCTTCCCGGTCATCGCCGACATCGCCACCATGGGGTACGGGCGTTATTTCCGCAACGCGAATGCCCTTTGCGTGGACAGCGACGGCTACTACCTGGAAGGCATGTATCTAGTTGGAAAGACCGAAAATACCGTATCCGCGACCATCCGCGAATGCGTGCTCGGTCCGGAGTGGTGCTACGTGGACGGCATCACCACGCTGGCTTACCGGCCGGAGTTGGACATCGCGCTGGCACGGCGGCAGTGGCTCTTCGACGTGGCTGCGGAGTGGGCGCTGGTGGCGGATACGATTGAGAGCGGACAAGAGCATGATTACCACCTGCACCTGCACGCGTCGGAAGGGATCGAGGCGGTGGCGCCGGGACATTTCCGCTTCCAGGGGGGCAATATGCCCATGCTGTGCAAAAATCCCTTCGTCCCGGATGGGCTCATCGGTACGCTGGAGGTGCACTGTCTGGCAGACGTGCCGCTGGACTACTCCATCGGCCCGGCGAATATGGTGTATGCCTATATCTTCCACGTCACGAAGGTGAAGGGCGGCGGCACGCTCACCAGCGACCTGCGCGGCGGAGTAAAGCCACCCTCGGTGACGCGCCTCGTTTGCCAGGCGCCACGCGCCGCCCGCGCGCAGTTCCTGACGCTTATCAGTCCGCATCCGGTGACATATCAACGCGACGGCCAGGCACTCACCATCAGTACGCCGCTGGGCAGCCGGCGGGTCGAGCTGGATGCCGCCGGCTTGCGGATGGGCAATCAGGACGCCAACATCGCCCGGTAAAGCGTGTATAGTATTCGGGAGGTATCCGCCATGTCTCAAACCGGCATCAATCGCGAGCGCCTGCTGGCATCTTTCGTCGAGTTGCTCCACATCAACGCGACATCGCGAAGAGAGGGACCGATAGCCCGTCACATCGAGGCGATACTGACCGAACTGGGCGCCTCCGTGCGGCATGACAACGCCGGGGAAGCCATTGGCGGTGAAGTAGGCAATCTCATCGCGCGCCTCGATGGCGGGCTGGATGCGCCGGCGCTGCTGCTCTGTGCCCATCTGGATACCATCGAACCGACGGAGGCACTGGTGTTGCGACGGGAGAAGGGCGCCTTCGCCAGCGACGGCACCACCATCCTCGGCGCTGATGACCGCGCCGGGGTAGCGGCGATTCTCGAGGTGGTCCATGCGCTCACGGAGCAAGGCGTGCCTTATCCCCCTCTGGAACTGGTCTTCACCGTGGCGGAGGAAGTGGGGGTCATGGGTTCGATGGCGCTCGACACAACGGGACTGACCGCCGCCATGGGCTTCGTGCCGGACAGTAGCGGCGCGGTGGGCACCATCATCACCCGCGCGCCGGCGCAGCAAAAGCTGGAAGTGACGATTCACGGAAAAGCGGCGCACGCCGGCATGGCGCCGGAGCAGGGCATAAGCGCCATCACCGTCGCCGCGCGGGCCATCGCCGGCATGCGCCAGGGGCGCATTGACGAGGAAACGACTGCCAACATTGGCGTCATCCATGGCGGCAAAGCCACCAACATCATCGCCGATACCGTGCAGATCGAAGGCGAAGCGCGCAGCCGCGACCCACGTAAGCTGGAGGAGCAGGTGGCGCACATGGTCGCCTGTTTCGAAGCGGCGGCGGAGGAAACAGGCGCGCAAGCGGAAATCACCGTGCTGGATGTGTATCCCGCGTTCAATCTTGCTGATGATGCCCCTGCCGTCCTGGCGGCGCGCGTCGCGGCGACAAGCCTCGGCATTCAGCCGCTGACGGCAGCCACCGGCGGCGGCAGCGACGCCAATTTCCTTAATGCCCGAGGCATCCCGACCGTTATTCTCTCATCGGGTTACGCGCAGCCGCACTGTACCGACGAACGGCAGGACGAGGAGGAGTTAGTGCGGCTTGCGGAGTGGCTCTATCTCATCGTTCGCCAGGCGGCGCATACTTGATCAACAGTACGAACTCCGCCTGCGCGGGATTAGCCGCGGGTTTGATGACGGCAATGCGCGAGGAGAGCGCGGGGTCGGCTTCTACGCTTTCGACCGTGCCGATGGGCAAACCGGGCGGGAAGAACTGGCTGAGTCCGGAAGTGACGATAGTGTCGCCGGAGCGGATATCAGACGTGCCGGAGATATAGACCATGCGGCAGGCGCGCCCTTTACCGCCTTTCACCACGCCGAACGCTCGCCCGCGGGTGGAAACGGCGCCGATGCCACTGGCCGCGTCGGTGAGCGGCATTAACGTTGCGGTGTGACTGTCAGCTTCGAACACTTGGCCGATGACGCCGTTGGGAGTCAGCACCACCATGTGCGGTTCCACGCCTTCTCCGCGTCCTTTATCAATGACGAGATATTCCTCACCCGGTCGGGTGTCACGAGCGATCACCTGGGCAATGAGCGCATCTTTTACCGCAGTGTCGCGCAGCGCGAGAAGAGCGCGCAAGCGCCGATTTTCCTCTTCCAACGCCTGCAGTCGCGCCTGTGACACCGGAG
>JAKIYB010000188.1:6145-8021 GCA_022708765.1 Armatimonadota bacterium
TGGATCCAGCGCATATTCCGGATCCGGCGCGGCGGCGTTGCGCAGGGTGCCGGCGATACGCTGGGAAGGAGCGATGAACTCCGCGAGGAAGCGCTCGAACGGCGCGCGAGACTGCTGCTGGCGCGCGCGTGCCTGCCAGAAGGCAAGGCCTCCCAACACCAGCACCAGTATAAACACCAGTCCGAAGAGCCGGCGACGATGGATGGCCCGCTGTCTGACTCGCATTTCGCAACAAATTCGCCAGACGAGAGAAGGGTTCCTTTTTCGGAGATGGTATTATAACGGTACTATGCGTATCGGTGCTCGTTGCACCCAAACCTGATCAATGCGAGGTAGAGACATGCCACGGTTGCTCCACCCACTGCGTGGTTTATTCTTGCTTTTCATGCTTGGCTGTTTTCTGCCGGCGCTGGCACAATGGAACTTTTCCACCGCCGACCCGGGGGCTACACTCTGGTGTGGGCAACCGGCCAAAGCGATCACCGTGGATGGCAAGCTCGAAGATTGGGCGGGTACGCCCTTCGCCGTAATACTGGACAAGGCGCATCTTGGCAACACAGTCTACGCAGATCCCGCCATTGCCGGCGGTGACGCCGACTGCTCCGGACGCATTGGCATGTGCTGGTCGGGCACGACGCTCTATATCGCGGCCCAGGTCCGCGATGATAAACTGGCGCCCATTGACGCGAAGAAAGGCTATGCCGCGCCGTGGTTCCACGACGGCCTGATGATCTATCTGAAAGCGACGGATGCGCTGTCCCATACCGGGCGGTATGGGAAGGAATACCGGCGCGATCCGAAACTGGAATCCTGGGCGACATTGGGATTGACCCATTATCAACCCGGCATGCAGCCCCGACCACTGCCCGGTACGTCCCGTTATGTCGCGCGAGCGTTCCCCGGCGGATACATCCTCGAAGCGGCGATTGACCTTCCCGTCATGGGCTATTCGCGACCGCTGCCCGGTGACCGGTTCAAGCTGGCGATGCTCATCATTGACCACGACCCGGGGCAGGCCGCCCTGGACGCCTTCGGCCAACTCGTCTGGGAGCTCGGTCCGCGCGATTCCACCCGCGAGCCGGCGACCTGGGGCACGTTATGCCTGCTGCGCGAGGGTGTCGGCAGCAGCGCCGTGGCCTCCGCGCAGGACGAGGACGGCGTAAAACGGCTGTATATGAAGGCGCTGCTCGATGCCCGACGCACGGATGCTGTCTTCCACGGCGCACAGGTCATTGATGCGAATGACACGGTGGCGCTCGATCTGCCTGCCAGCCAACCGTTGAAGCCGGAACGCCGCCAGGTTGCACTGGCGAGCGCTAACATCACGGCGTTCGCGCCGGGCACCTATACCGTCCGCTTGCGCATGAAGGTTGGCGGAAAGACGCAGACGGACGATGTCACCCGCTTCACCATCGAGAGCCGTGCCGCGCCAGTGAGCCTGCCCCCCACCCTCTCGGTGCCGGACGGCGCGCGCGTGCAGAAACTGGACCGCCCGCCGGCGATGAAGAACGTGACGAAGGATGACTACCTGAACTTCGCCATTGAAATGTCGCGGCCGCCTATAAGCACCTGACGAAAGATGCCTGGCGATACGGGCCGGATTACGGCATGATCGCCGCGTATCTGTATTCCGTAACCAAGGATCCGTTCTTCGGGGATTTCGCGAAAGACGCGTTTGACGCGGGCTTCAAGTGGGCGAAGGCGAACGACACGAAACAGGGGTGGGTGCATACCGAGAACCTCTGGCTGATGGTGAAGTTTATGCGGGAGAGCGGCTTGCTCACCGACGCGGATGAACCGCGAATTCGTGAATACCTGATCCTTTCCGGACGTAACGCCTGCGTCGGCTCCTACGACTGGAACGCCAATCCCTACC
>JAKIYB010000189.1 GCA_022708765.1 Armatimonadota bacterium
CCGCTGCCGATAGCTGCGGGCCGCTACCGTCTGCCTGCTCGTTACGCCGGGTCATGACGATTCATTTTTCGAGTACGAGCACGATGGGATGACACCCGTTCCGCGCCGGAAAAGGGATTCCGCCCCCCGTGCCGAATGTCAGGATAGAGGTATTCTCCCATGCCTATACGACTGCTCTGCCTCATGCTGCTCTTCGGCGCGCTGCTTCCCGCTCTTTCCGCCCAGCGGTTCTATTACACCGGCACCATCAACGGCGCCCTCGCCGTGCAGATGGAGCTGTCATTCGACGGCAATCAGGTCCGGGGGCACTATTTCTACGAGACGGTGGGCGCGGACCTTGACCTGGACGGCAACCGCGTGGGGTCGTCGCTGGCAATGGAGGAGCTGGTGGACGGAAAGGTGACCGGCGGCTTTACCGGCAGGCTCTCCGCCGACCTGCGCGCCATCACCGGCGCCTGGATCAGTCCTGACGGCGCGCGCAAGCTGTCGTTCAGCGCGACGGCGGTGGCGGAGTATAAGACCGTCACCGTGAAAAGGGCGGGCTACGACCTGTCCGGCAGCTACCCCGTCTTCCTGAACGAGAGCCCGGCGCTGCAGACGCTGACAAGCAGCTTGGCTGGCGGGTAATGGGGGCGCAGGCGACCTTCCTGAAGGAGGCGGTGCGCGAGCCGGATGTCGAATACTTCGCCGATTTCTCCCAGGAATACGATATCGGTATTGCATACTATCATTCCGAACTGGTCAGCCTGCTCGTCAATGAATACGTGGATGCCGGCGGCGCGCATCCGAACCTGCTTTACGCCTCCGCGAATTACGATACCTTTGGTGAGAAACCGCAACTGCTGGGATTGCGCTACCTGTTCAGCGCCGAGAACCCGCAGGCGTTGCTTTTCCCGCTGGTGAAGGCCGACCTGGATCGTCAGGCGAAGGCGCGGGGCACGGAGGTGTGGGAATTCTTCACCGCCGAGGATCTGAACGTCTACACGCTGCGCCCCACCGGCTTCACCTTCTACTTCGCGCCTTATGTCGCCGGGCCGTATGCCGCCGGCCCGTACCAGGTCACGCTGCCCTACCGCGCGGTGATGGCCTCCATCGCCTGGAGCGGCCCGCTGCCTCTCTTCCAGCGGCTGAGCAGCCCGGGCGCGAAACCCGGCATTGACCCGGTGACGGGCATGGACGCGCCGGAGGCGGCGAAGCTGGGCATGGACGCCTTCACCGAGCGCTACCTGGAGGCGGTGGGCTTCACTGGCGACAAGGCTACGCCGTGGATGTCGCGCCAGGCGCTGGACACCTATACCGAGCTCAAACACGCCGATAATGGCCGCCAGGCGAAGACGCTGCCGGCCGCGCGCCAGACGCAGCATGCCCGCGCCCGCGCGGTGATGACGCGCTTGTGGCAGGAACGCTACGCCCTCGAATGGCTCACCGTCGGCGGCACCATGCTCTACGACTTCGCGGCCACCGATGCCGCCGCGCAGGCCGACGCCCTCGGCAAGCTCATTGACGCCCTGCACCAGCCGGAGGCGAAAGACCCCGCCGCCCGCGCGCAGGCCCGCGCCGACCTGGCCGCCGCGCAGGCCGCCGTCGCCTCCCGCCCGAAAACGCCGCCGGCGGAAGGATTGATGGGCAATCCGGAGGATTACGCCACCCACCTCAACGCCCTCACCCGCGCCGTCGCCGATGCCCACGCCCTCGCCCAGGAGCTCCCCGACCGCGCCGCCGCCCTCCTCGCCGCCGTCGCGCTGGAGATGGCGAAACCGGTGGATTTTGGACCCGAAGAAGAGGACTGAACGCCGGGGTAACACATGCCCCCGCGGTTGCGTATAATAGGAAACGGGTATGCCCTGCACAACACTACTCGTCCAGGGAGGAACACTATGCTCGCTCACCGGATCGTCTCGCTTTATTTTCTCGCCGCGCTGCTCGTCATCGGGGCGGCGGTCTATCTCTTCTGGCCGCGCCCGCCGCTGGCTATTGACCTGCCGGACTACGTGAGTCCCATCCCCGGCATCTCGGTGGAAAACTATCCCACGGTGAACGGCTCCACCTCCACCATCCCGCTCAGCGATCTGCTGCTGGCGAAAGCGCTGCAACTGCCGGCGGAACTGCGCCGCGGCCCGTATGTGGGCGATCCCGAACGCTCGCTGATGGTCACCTTCCCGCGCCATCTGGATATCGAGAAGGTGCGGGCATACGAACAGAAGCACTGGCGTGTGCGCCACGAAGGCACGCACAAGGCGTATGAGCGTCTTATCGCTGATCCGTTGCGCAAGCGCGGTCCCCGCATGAATCCGGTTGCCGCCGCGCCCATGTCGGATACAGGCCTCATCCTCGTCGCGCGCGAACCATCCGACGATGAGCTGGCGCTGGCGAAGAAGCACGGCGTAGAGCTGGACGTGCGGCCCATCGCGCTGGACGCCTTCGTCTTCGTGGTGAACGCGAAGAATGATGTGGAATCACTGACGCTGGACGATATCCGCCAGATTTACACGGACAAAATCGTGGACTGGCGGCAGGTGGGCGCGAAAACGGGGAATATTCAGCCCTTCACGCGCAACGCCAACTCCGGCAGCCAGGAGTTAATGGAGAAGCTGGTGCTGCAGGGAGTAAAAATCCCCAACCACCAGGACCGCATGCAGATGACAATGATTGACATCCTCGACCGCGTGGCGAACGAG
The DNA here is from genome assembly GCA_022708765.1 of Armatimonadota bacterium. Classification (GTDB taxonomy): domain Bacteria; phylum Armatimonadota; class Hebobacteria; order CAIYQO01; family CAIYQO01; genus JAKIYB01. Next base: position 2,679 of record JAKIYB010000189.1, read on the forward strand.
CCAAACGCTATCGGCTACTCGGTTTTCTACTACGAGTCCATCATGGCCCCCAACGCGAAGAACCGGCTGGTGGCCATTGACGGCATCCAGCCCACCGCCGAATCCATCGCCGACGGCAGCTACCCGCTGGTGGAGCCCGTCTACGCCGTCATCCGCGGCGACGCCGCCCCCGACAGCCCGGAGCGCCGCCTGCGCGACTGGCTGCTGAGTTCCAACGGCCAGCAGCTCATCCGCCAGAGCGGGTATATCCCGATGATCGCCTCGCGGTCGGGGGAGTAGTGACATCCTTCGACATGTCCGTCCGGCTCCTTTTCCGCGACTTTTGCAAACAAATTTTCCAGTTCGCCATTGACAAACAAGCGTTTCGGCGCTATGCTGCTGCTCGTACCGTGACAATAGCATAGCGCCAGCACGGGGACTGTCCCCAGCCGAAGGAATACGACCGCATCGGGGGTCTTCCCCGTGCTTTCTGCAGAAACACAATCTTTTATTTTCTCGGCAACCGGCCGCATGCCTGCTGGTGTGTAGTAGCGCCGCAGCCTCAGCAAGGCGCGTCCGACCAGGCGCCCTGGTCGTAATTCTCCACCAAAGCCCCGTTCACGGGGCGTCGTTCGGTAGCTCGGTTCTTTAGGATCGAGCGGGTAGCCGACGATCTGATAGGGGGTGATGAGACCGTTCCCCCCATTTCGCGAAAATGCACAAAAACAGGGGGTAATGATGGGGGGTAACGGGGGGTAATTCCCAATCCGTGCTCGTGCTCGACGGGAATGCTTCCCCCCTCGTGGTGCATGCGCGACATGCGGGAGGGTGATACAATCTACCCAATTCCTGGGTATTCTCCTTCTGGTACGCGCGGCTGACAGGAACTTGACCTCCCGCGTGGAACACAATGCAGTGGGACGGTAATGATCCTTGGCCTCGATGGCCCACCCGGTTCAGCATGAAGACGCGCTCATTCGCCGCGCCGCGCAGGGCGACGCGGCGGCGTTCGACTGCCTGGTGGAGCAGTTCACCCCGCGCGTCTACGCCCTCGCTTACCGCATGATCGGCAACGCCGAGGACGCCCAGGACATCGCGCAGGAGGCCTTCGTGCGCGTCTACCACGCCCTGCCGCGCTATAAAGGCGAGGCCGCTTTCTCCACCTGGCTTTATCGCATCGTCACCAATGTCTGTTACGACGAACTGAAGCGCCGTCGCCGCCGCCCCGCCCCCTTTACCGACATGGAGAGCGACGACGGCGATTCGCGCGTGGAGACGCTGGCCGGCGGCGAAAGCCCGGAGGAGGCCGCCCTGCGCCTGGAGCGTCAGCGTGCCGTACAGGCCGCCATCGCGACGCTTCCCGAGCATTTTCGCCTGGTGCTGGTGCTCTATGACCTGCAGGGCTGCAGCTACCAGGAGATCGCCGATATCCTGAAGCAGAACGTCGGCACGGTGAAATCGCGCCTGAACCGCGCCCGCAATTTGCTGCGCGAAAAATTACAGGACCAGCGGGAACTTTTCCCCGCCGGGGGCAGTCCGACTAGTTGAGACGGGTGGGAAGGCCATCCGTGAAGAGATGCATGATGACACGCCGTCACGTTGACGAGTTCTATACCGCGTATCTGGAAGGCAGCCTGCCGGAGGAGGCCCGCCGCCGGGTAGACGCGCATCTGGCCGAGTGTCCCCGCTGCGCCGCCGGGCTGGAGGAGATGCGGGGGCTGGTGGATGCGCTGCGCGACCTGCCCGCGCCGGACGCGCCGGAGAACATGGCGGCGATGGTGCGCGAGCGGCTGACACGCAAGGCGCCGCGGCCGCTGTGGCCGGCCTGGGCCACCGCCGGCGCGCTGGCTGCCGCCATCGTCGTCGCGCTGGCGGCGCCGATCTGGCAGCGCGGCACGGAGATGGCGAAGACGCCCGACGCGCCCGTCACCACCGAAAGCACGGGCGACACGCGGCAAGAACTCCTGAAGGACGCAACGCTGGACGCGGACGCAAAAACGCTGACAAAACCCGCGCCGCCGCAACCGGCAACCGGCACGGCGCCCGTGACCATCGCGAAAGATCCCTTCGCCGGCGGCAGGATGACGCCGCCCCCGCCCGCGCCGGTCATCGCGCCGAAGCCCCGGGGTACCCGCACCGCGGAGCCGATACCCTCGCCGGCTATGGCGACGGATGGCATGATGATGGCGGACAGCGCGGAGCCGAAAGACGACCGCGCGCCGATGAATGACGATGAAGGAGCCGGATTCGCCGCTACGACGCGCAGCGCGAAGAGCGCGGCAGGCCAGGTGGGCATATCCGCGGCAGGCGGCGCCATGAAGGGCGCGGACGCCAACATGGAAGCCCAGACGGCTGCCGCGCCGCCCACGGCCGGCCTGCCGAAAGTCGCGCCCAGCCCGGCGGCGGTGATGCTCAACGAGGCGAGGCCCGCCGACGATGCCCTGGCCACGCCGCTGCCGCTGCGCGCCGCTCTCATTAATGGCGCGAAGATGCAACTGCGGATGACGGCGACGGAAGCCGGTTCGTTGCGCGTCACCGAAGGTAAGACTGAGCGCCTGTACGGCGTGAAGCCGCCGGAAACGGTGGTCACGCTGGATGCCACCGCCGGCGCGACGTACCAGCTCTCGCTGACTACCGGCGCGACTACCACCGACTTCTACCTGCTGACACCGAGCCGCCCCCTGGCGAAGCCCACCGGCGCGCCCGCCGGCAAAGCGCTGCCCGCGCTGGAAGCGCTGCGCGGCTGGACCGACGTCAGCGGTTACGCGCTGCTCGCGCCGAATGGCCTGGTGAAGGGCGAGGCGACGCTGTCCGCCTTCACCCTTGACGCCCTGCAGACCTATGCCGCCGCGCGGGACGCCCGCGCCACGCTGGACGGCGGGGTGGCTACGCTGGCCCCGAAGAAATAGCCGCCAGCAATCCGTCCTGTTGCTCGATTTATCAAGTAGATGTTAAACTATCCGCACATCATGGAATACTGACCATAGCAAGCGAACGCCAGACAGGCCCGCTCCAGCCTATTCAATGTGAGGTGGCACTGGTGATAGCAGTCACGGCAAAAACGACGGTGATGTTGATATTGTCCTTCGTGGCGACGATGGTGTTGCTCTACAGCGACATCCTCGTGAGCATTCCGTAACGGGACAGCTTTCGCGACGGAGAAGGAATCCACGACTCGGCAGCCAATAACAGGGTATGTCCGCGTCCAGCGTCATCCTGCATGCCATCGGCCCGGCGGGGGAGATCACCCCCGCGTTTCCGGATGGCCGGAACCGGATCCTCTTTGGGGATTGTCTGCCCGCCATGCGCGCGCTGCCCGATGAAACCTTTGACGTCCTCTACCTCGACCCGCCCTTCTTCACCGGCAAACACCGGCATACCAGCCATGAGGCTCCCGACGCGCTGCCCTCCTACGCCGATGATTGGGCAGACGGCATCGCCGGCTATCTGGACTGGCTGGCCGAACGGCTGATGGAGATGCGCCGCCTGCTGAAACCGAACGGCGTGCTGCTCGTGCATCTGGACTGGCATGCGGTACACTACGTGAAAGTGCTCCTCGACCGCCTTTTCGGCATGCGTCAGTTCCAGAACGAGTTCATCTGGTACTATTCCGGCGGCGGCGCGTCGAAACGGCGCTTCGCCCGCAAGCATGACTCCATCCTCTTCTACACGAAGTCGGCTGCCTGGAAATTCTATGCCGACCGCATACGCGACCCCTATAAGTGGACGGACGGCCAACCTCGCGCCGACGGCTCCGCCCGCGACTATACGCGCGGCAAACTGCCGGACGATGTATGGGAGCATCACGCGCTGCTGCCATGGGCGGAGGAATCCCTCGGCTATCCCACCCAGAAGCCGGAAGCGCTGCTCACCCGGTTGCTGCTGCCATTCACCGACCCCGGCGACGCGGTGGGCGACTTCTTCAGCGGCTGCGCCACCGCCGCCGTCGCCCAGCGCCTGGGCTGCCGCTGGATGACCGCCGATGTCTCGCGGTCGGCCGTCTGTCTTACCGCTGAGCGGCTGGCGGAAATCCTTGCCCCCGGCTGTCTGGCCTTCACCGCCGCCCGCGCCCGCGCTCGCGCCCGCGAGCGCTATACCCGCATCCTGGCCGATGAAACCCGCATCGGCCTCGACTCCGCCACCCGCACCGCCTGCGCGTTGACCATCATCCCGACGACGGGATTCGCCGTCGAGATGGTGAACGATGCATAACCCTCCTCGTCCGGAAAGCCTTCCAGCACACGCCGATCTAGTCGGCAAATTTGTGAAATGTTTCACAGGTATGACTTTCGTCATAGTCAGGCAAGGCTGCCCCCTGTTATCCTCTGACCATCACTGACGATTTTCGTCAGGTTTGTCTGGAGAGGAGCGATCCCCATGAGTATGTTTTGTTACCAGTGCGAGCAGGCGGCCGGCGGCACGGGCTGCACCGCGTTCGGCGTATGCGGCAAAGACCAGGAAACCTCGGCGCTGCAGGACCTGCTGCTCTACGGCGTGAAGGGCCTGGCGATGTATGCGCATCGCAACCGGGCGCTGGGCGTGCGCGACCACGAGGCGGATACTTTCGCCGTTGAGGTGCTGTTCACTACGGTAACGAATGTGAATTTTGACGCGCAGCGGTTGGCGGTGATGGCGCGGAAGCTCGGTGGTCTCATTGAGCGCGCGAAGTCCGCCTACGAGGCGGCCTACGCGAAGGCGCACGGCACGGCGCCAGCGCCGCTGACTGGCCCGGCAGCCTGGGTGCCTGCGGATACCATTGACGCGCTGGCGCGCCAGGGAGAGAAAATCGGGATCGAGAGTCGTTTCACAAAGTTTGGCCCCGACGTCACCGGTCTGCAGGAGATCATTACCTACGGCCTGAAGGGCATGGCGGCCTACGCCGACCATGCGCGGATCCTCGGCCAGGAGGATGACGCGGTCTACGCCTTCATCCACGAGGCGCTGGATTTTCTCACCCGCGATAGCTATACCGTGGATGAACTGGTGGCGATGGCGCTGCGAGTCGGCGAAATGAACCTGACGGTCATGGGCTTGCTCGATGCCGCCAACACCGGCGCCTACGGCCACCCGGTGCCCACGCCGGTGCGCGTGACGCCGGTAAAGGGGAAGGCGATCCTTGTCTCCGGGCACGACCTGAAGGACCTGAAGCTGCTGCTGGAGCAGACGCAGGGCACCGGAATCAACATCTACACCCACGGTGAGATGCTGCCCGCTCACGGCTACCCGGAGCTGAAGAAGTATCCACATCTCGCAGGCAACTACGGCGGCGCCTGGCAGGATCAACAGAAGGAGTTCGAGGCCTTCCCCGGGGCCATCCTGATGACGACGAACTGCATCCAGAAGCCGAAAGAGGCATAT
>JAKIYB010000018.1 GCA_022708765.1 Armatimonadota bacterium
CCGCCAGCAGTTCGCCCTCGCTCAGCGGCAGCGCCTCCAGGTTGAACGGCTTCTCGTAATAATATCCGCCCTGCGCGCGGTCATGCGCCAATGGCGCCCCGAATTCGTCGCGCAGCGCGCGCAGATCGCGTTTCACCGTGCGTTCATTCACCCCGCACTGCTCCGCCAGAATGCGCAGCGACGGAAAGCGCCGTTCCGCAATGATGCGGTGAATCTGGAAGACGCGTACCAGCGACGGACGGGTGGTGGGCATCCCCGGTTCCTCCATTTGCTCACTCACGGCCTGGGCGTGACAAAAGTGATGCCGTCCGTCAGCGGCATGCCGTCAGGCTGCGCCAACCGCATGCTGAAACGCCAGGATTCCCAGCCGTGCGCGAGCTTGACGAGTACGGAGTTCTCTCCCTGCTTCAAGGTAATCAGCGTGCGATCCTGGTCGCGGTAGAAGGCGCGATAGTAGTCGGTGTGCGTGTAGACGTGGTTGCCGTTTAGCCACACCGCCATCGCTTCGTCGCTGCCGGTCAGCAGCAGCGCCTCGCGGTCGCGGTCCGAGCGGATGATGCCGTAGGCGTAGGCGCTGACGCCGTTGCTCGGAGTGATCAGCGGCTTCATCTCCACTGGATCGGGCCCGATGGTCGGCTCGCTCGCTTTCAGCACCGGTTGCCACTTCACCGTCGCTTTATCGAGGCCGCTGTAGGTCGCTTTCAGGTTGATGGCGCCCTTTTCCGGGGGATTGACTTCCGAAAAATCACGCGGGAAGGGCCCCGCCACCAGCCAGCCGCGGAAGAAGGCCGGCTGTCCGGCGCCGGCCAGCGCCTGGAAACGCGCGGCGCGCGCGACGGCGTCGGATGCCACCGTGCCCAACGGCACCACATAGACCGCTTCGCCGTTCACCGTCGCCTTCGCCAGTTTGCCCAGCTTCTTTCCGTTCAATTCGACGGTGGGTGGCTGTGTTACACCAGCGATGAAGAGCGCGGTAGCCATATCCGGTGATTCCTGACCGGGCTTGGCGGCATAATCAATGGTGAAAGATCCCGCCTTCGGCTGTACGGCGGCGCGCAGCAGGCTGACGCGAGCATCCGAGAAGAGCTTCACCCCACCCGGCACCGTCATGCGCCACGCGGTAAGATCGGGCAATGGATTGTAGCCGACATACATGTCCGTCTCCGGCGAGGCGAGTAGGTAGCCGGTGCGGCCCGGTTCATTCTCCAGCACCGCGTTGCCCTTCTCCAGTCGGCCGGTGATGCCCTGTACCGACCAGGGCGTGTCGCGCGACACGCCTTCCGGCAGATACGGCCACTGACCGTTGATGCCGCGTGAGACGGCTGGGAAACGCAGCGGGTCATACCGCATCGTCAGCAAGTCATCGCCGACGCGGCAAGCGACGTCGGCGGCGTTTTCCGCGGCATTCCAGGCCGTTGTGAGCTGGATGCCGGCCAGATGCGCGCGGAAGGCGTCAAAGCTGGCGAAATCCGCGGCATTTGCCATACGCAGCAGGAAACCAGCAGTGGGCGGCGTCTTCGTCGCGTAGAGCGCGTCGAGATTCATCGGCTCCGCGCCCCGGCGCAGGAAGGCGTGGACGAGAATGGTGGGATACTCGTAGGACAGTTCGACCTCCACGTCGCGCTCCAGCGGGTTCACCGCCAGCGGGATGAGGCCGAGGTAGGTAGCGCCGTCGCGGATGGCGATGCGGTCGCCCGTCTTCGCCCGCGCAATGGCGCCGGTGGTATGCATGCGCTTCTTCCAGTCGTCGCCCGGGTCAAGGCGCGCGCCGGAGAGGGCATCGGTTTTGCGGTCGTTAATCCACACCTCGCGGGCTGAACAGTCGCCGGTGGCGAAGATGACCGCCGAGGCGTGCAGCGCTTTCACCGGCGCCTTCGGATTCTCGATGAGCCGGCGTTCCGGCAGCGCTTTCAGCGCCAGCAGCGTACCTTTGTGCTGCACCACGCCGAACTCGCCCATGCTCTGATAGTGCGGGGTATACTGGCCGTTGACGCCGAAATTCAGTTGCAGCGTGGAGAAGTCATCCATGCCGTTCACGCGTTCGGCTTTCCGGCGCCACTGCGCGGTGATGGGCACGGTGCCGTAGTCGCTGTTCGTGTTATCGCGGGACGCCAGCGCGAAATTCTGGTCGAGATAGTTCACGTGCCAGCCGCCGAAACGCTCGCCAGGCGCGAAATCGTCGCGAGAGTAGACAGTCCACGGCAGTGGCTTTTCGTCCACCATGCGCGCCCAGGTGTCGGCGAGATACGGCTCGATCCACGGCGAGAGCACGGCAATGCGCTGCGGCGGCGCTTCGTCACCGAGGATGGAGATGCCGTGCGCCTTGCCCCAGGTCATCGGGGTGCCGGTGCGTTTCTCAGCGAGTTGATCCAGGTGCAGCAGCACGCCTTTCGGCGACAGTGTGTGCAGCACGCTATATGGGCCTTCCTGCAGCAACAACTGGTAGGAGTAATCGCCGCGCGCCATCGGGTGCGTCATGCGGCGCAGGCCGGGGTGGTACATGGAAATGAGCGGTTCCACCAGCCGGTCGCGCAGGATGCGTCCCATCAGCTTGTCGGACGGCGCCTCCGCGTATTTGGCTAGCGTGCCGGCGCCGGCGATGGTGATGGCCTGGTAATAGGTGTCGCCGGTCTCCTGATGCACGCCGTCGGAGAAGACCTGCATGCGCAGCAGAATGTTTTCCAGCCCATAACGCGCGTCATTGAGCACGTACGGCGAATCTATCAACTGCGCGCCGAGCATGGCGCCGGCGACGGCATTGTGGTTGAAGTTCGTAGTGCCGATACCGCGCGTGTAGCCGCGGAAATAGGTGGGCCCGCCGCGATGCGTGCCGCCGCCGATGAGGGAATCCAGGCTGCGCTCCGCTTCCGGGTGCAGCCATGCCGCCCAGTAGATCTTCAGGTGATCCATCACCGCCGACGGCAGCAGGTCGCCATACGCCGCGGGCAGCAGCGCGAAGTCGCCGGTGGGGTGCCCCTGCCAGGTGCGCGGCGCCATGGTCAACAGGTGCTGCATGGATTTCAGATACGCGCCTTCATCGCCTGCCCACAGCGGCGCGAAGTTATACCCGCGTCCCAGGTAGAGCTGACTGTCGGCAGGTTCCGGACCAATAGCGCGCAATTGCTGGATGCGCGCCCACTGCCAGTCGGGCACGCCCGCCGGTTTCGCGAGGTGTTGGGCGATACGCGCCTTCCAGTCGGCGGGCACCGCCACCGCGGGCGTGCCGACGGCCTTCGCGGCCAGCGCGGGCAGGTCGGCGGGCGAGGGTAGTTTCCCTGGTTTTTCCGTATTGCCGTCGCGCGTCAGCATCACCACCAGCTCAGGCTGCCGCACCCAGATTTTCATATAGCCGATGCCCACGCTCCAGTCGTATGCGTAGAAGTTGCGGTACTTCATGTCGCGGATTTCCATCTTGTGCACCTGGAATCCGCGTTCTTCCACCGCGCGCAGGCGCTCTGCCGGGGTGCGGCCATAGGCGGCGTCAGTGAGCACCGGCGTCACGTCCAACCGGGCGACGGGATTGTTGGCATGCAGCGGCAGTGGTCCAAAGAGCCGCGGGAAGCGGTCGGCCCCGTCGCCGCGCCCCCCGCCACGTGCCCAGTAGCCCCCGCCATTCACCCAGGCATTGAAGGTAGGACCGAGTTCCGGCTTGTCCACGCTCCACGGGCGATTCAGCGCCCACGCCTGCACGTGCCACTCGCCAGGATTGTTCGTATACAGCTCATCCGCCCCCCAGCCGGCGCGCCCGCGTTCCGGACGTTTGCCTTCCTGTGTCATCCAGGTCAGCACCAGTTCAGCCTTCTCGATGCGATAGCCTTCCTGCAGTTTTGGGTAGAGCTGTTCGGCCAAACCGGGGAAGCGCACCAGCATGGCGCGCAGCGCGTCGAAATACATCCCGTTCGGAAAGACGGTGTCCCAGTTCGCCGGATCAAGCACGGCGGTCTGGGTTTGCGCGCTTTCGATCAACAACCTGTCCGGCGTTTGCGCGGAAAGCCCCAGCACCAACGGCAGACAGCAGCAGGAAATCAGCAGCCGGAAGAAACGCATCAGGAATCCCCTTTCGCAAGCCACGACCAATTCATAGCTAACTTTCTGTTTGCCCACGAAGGGAATATCTCCTTCCTGCGGAAGAGTAATCTTCAACTGATCCGCCACGCGGCGATGCATCCAGTAGTGTGAGGAGCTTATCCATGTCATCCCCTCGTCCCGCCCTGCTCACTGAGGTTGGCTTGCACACCGATCTCTCGGTGCGCCCCTTGATTGAGGCTGGTTTTACCGTCACCGGCTGCGCGTTTGACGAGATTCCAGAGCGCCTGGCAACCGGGCAATATCACGTGCTGCTCGTTGGCAAATGCTACATCCCGCGCAAAACGAAGCAGGAGGAACAGGAATGCCTGCGCCGTTTCGCGGAGGCGGTACAGCAGTTCGTCGCGCGGGGCGGCGGCGTCTTCTTCTTCCTGCCGGTGGTGGAGGTGATTCCAGTGGAGCACGTGCTGGCGCCGCTGGGCGCGGAGTTCCTGAAGCTCTACATTGACCAGCCTGACCACACCCACAACATCGGTCACCAGCAATATGCCTACACCGAGGAGATTTGCGACCTCATCGCCAAAGGCGTGCGCGGCATCTGGTTCCCGAATAACATGGAACCGGCGGTCGCGGCGCGTCCCATCAAAGTGACGGACGACTGGCAGATTGTGCTGCGCGGCGGCCCCGGCAGCCATTCCCGGCTGCCCATCACCGAGGGCTACGGCTTGCCCGACCAGACGGTAGACCCGAATATCTACCCGGACCGCGTGCCGTTGATGGCGCTGCGCGACGGATTACCCGGTCGGGTGGCGGTGTGCGGCATCCCCGGCAGTTACCACCTCTATTCGCCACAGAACTATCCCATCGCGCATGGCCTGCTCTACCAGGGCTTTGACGGCGTACCTTCCGATTTTCGCCAACTGGCAATCAACACACTGCGCTGGCTGGCGGAGCCCTCGATGGCGGCGGGTGTATTCGGCGGCGCGGACACCGACCCCGACATGCTCATCCCGCAGGTGCCACGCTTCCAGGACGATCCGCCGGTTATCTGGGCGAACCGGACCTTTCCGCGCGACTCCGCGCTCAAGCAAGGATTGATTGGCGCACGCACGGCCTACAGCACCGGCAGCGGCACGGTGCTGGATTACGTGGCGAAGGCAAAAGCGGCGGGGCACGACTTCATCGTCTTCCTGGAAGAATTCACCGCGCTCACACCGGAGAAGTTCGACGCGTTGAAGGCCGACTGCGCGGCGCTTACCACCGACGACTTTTTCGCGGTGCCCGGCTACACCATTCAGGACTGCGTGGGCAGTCGGTGTTTCGTCTACGGCTTTGAGGCGGGGCTGCCATTAGCCGACCTGTTGAACGACGACGGGAAGATCCTGCAGACGCGCAAAGATCCCATTGGCCGTCCCGTGGAGCGCGTGGAGCACCTGCACTGCAACCTCATCTTCGGCGAATTAAAAATGCGCTGCCGAAAGGGTTTCTATCTGCATCACACCTCACCGAAGGGCGTGCTGCAAAACCGCTTCAATGACTCCTTCGCAGTGGTCACCTGGGAAGACGGCGCCATCATTGATGATGCCCGCGACGCCTTCCATATGCTCAACGACAAGGGCTTGCGGCTGAATCCGGCGGTGCTCACCTTCATGAACAGCCCGGCGGATTTTGACCGCGCGCTGGCGTCCGGCTGGCGAATGACCTTCATCGAACCGTATGAAACGCTGCAGGACGCGGTGCTGCGCAAGCATATGGCGCCGGAACTGGAGTGGTGGGGCACCATCAACGAAGAGATAACGCGCAGTCCGCGCTACCGCTTCGACTGCTGGCAATACGGCAATCCATTTCAGGTGGTCACCAGCGGACCCGAAGTGCGCGCCTGGGCGGTGTCCGTCTCACAACGCGATGCCGACTGGCGCGGCACCGACGCGGAAATCCCACCGGTGGCCGACTGGTTCCGCGTGGATGTGACACAGCTTCGCCTGCGCATGAAAGTCACCTCGCAGGTAGGACTGGCTGAGGTGCTGCTCTTCGACGGCGACCGGCTGATGCGCCGCTGGTCGTGCAACGGCGCCGAAACGTTTGAACAGGAACTCGACCTGCAGCACCACCAGCAGATGCACCTGATGCTGGAAGCGCGGGATGTCACCGGCGGCGTGGCCTATACCTCCGACTTCCTCACCATCCGGCTGGAGTGGTGTGAATACTACTGCGCCGATCGCAACAATCCGCTGACCATCGGTTATGAAAAGGACGAACGCGGGCTGGCATACGGCTGGTCCGGCACCGTCTACCTGACGTACAACAACGGCAAGTGGGGCGGCAACAGCCCGTGGGTGGGGCGCTGGTGGGTGTATGGCGATGATATTCATCCGGCTCCATTGGATCCGCTCCGTGACTACACCGCCCCCACCGACGGCGGCGTCACCTCCGGCGCGGCGGGGCTGCACCTGCAGTTGAAGATGCCGGCGCTCGACCCACCGGAACTGGGATTGATGGTGAATCCGCTCCAGCAGATGATCAGCACCGATGCCGCCATCTGCGGCTTCATCGTGGACCAGGGCTACGATCTCACCGATCCCTACTTCGTGGTGCGGAACAACACCGGTTTTGGCCTGTTCGGCGCTTACCCCACCCGCTACGTCCATCTCAACCGGCGCGCGGTGGTCTTTCGTCCAAAACCGCACGCCCTCACCAGCATGGTCTTCCAGCATGATCTGCGCTGGAAGCACGACCCGAAACTGACGGCTCCACTGCAGTGCGGCTGGCTTGACGCCGGGCCGCGACACGTGCTGTATCACGCCGATGGCACGCGCATTGATCTCTCCGGCGACTGGGATGGCGAATATGCCGAGTGGCGTTACGATGAAGCGCTCATCGCCTGGACGGATGGCGCGCGCCCGGCAATCTTCATCAATGACGGCGCGCACTTGCTGATCGGCCGCGACCCCGGCCATGCGGGGCGGCTGCTCGTTTACCTGCCGGTGGAAGAACTGCCGACACCGAATGCCGCGACGACGCTGCGCATCCTCGCGCTGGGCGGCACCTACGCCCACACCGACGAGGGGATCCTCGAAGAGGCGCGCGCGGCGATGGGCTTCGACGGCCCGGTCGCCTATACCGTGGAGATGGAGACGGGCGCGGTGCTGGACACCCGGCTGGTGCTGGCGCTTGACGGTAGTGACGGCGGCGCGGCGTTCGCCATACCGGCTATCGCGCTGCCGTCGGCGCTACCCATCACCGCGGCAAACCTGAATCCGAACTGGCCCGCCGTGCTGCTCGACCGCGACGCCCAGCGCTGGCGCCCGCTGGGCATGCTCGACGGCACCGCCTACGCCACGCTGGATACCGAGGCGCATGATTGGCGCGTCTTCATCGGTCATCCCGTCGTCGCTACGAATCCGAACGTGGTCCTCAGCCTGACGCAAATCTCCGATAGCGCATTGGCACTGGAGATCCATAACCCCACCGGCACCACCATCGAAACCACGGTGTCACCCTCACTGTATTTTGACCTGCTCGACTGGGGCGGCATGACGCTGGCGCTGGCGCCGGGCAGTTCAACGATACTGACGCTGCCGATGCGGGTGACCGCACCGTTATAACCTGCCATACGATATTGATGGTTTCACAATGCCTTCCGCCCACCGTAATCTTCACCACGGTGGGCGGAAGGCATTTTTTCTGTTTCACGGAACCCGTACGGGTCAGTCTTCGTCAAGGGAGGTGATACACGGGAGATGTACTCCCGACAGGAGGGAATCGCATGAAACGCGTGATGATTGTTACCGTACTGATAGGACTCACGCTGGCACTCAGTCTCGTTGCCAGCAGCGCCTTCGCGGCGCTCTGCGTCTGGGTGAATCCCGACCGGGACATCAAGAACTTCTTCCCCGGCGCGAAGAGCTACACGACGGAAATGAAGACGTATACGAAAGCCCAGGGAGAGCTTATTGAGAAACGCCTCGAAGCGAAGCTGGATCCAGACGAGAACGAGTTCAAGTTCTACCGGGTGAAGAGGGACGGCAAAGTCACCGGCACCGTGCTGACACACCAGGCTCGCGGTAAATATGGCGCGGTGCAGGTTGTTGTTGGCATCGGCACGGATAAAAAAGTCATCGGCGTGTATGTGCAGCGGCACCGTGAACCGACAAACCTGAATAAGGCGTCCTTCCTGAAGCAGTTCAAGGGAAAAGACGCGAACGATCCCATCGAAGTGGGCAAGGACATCACCGCCATCAACGGGCATGACAAATCCAGCCAGGCGGTAGCCTTCTCGGTGAAAAAGATTCTTGTCGTGCATGACGTGCTGAGTAAGTAAAGGAGTGTACCGATGAAACGCATTGTGATCACCATCGTGATTATCGCCGCCGTCGGGCTGGGCATCTGGTATGCCTTCGGCGGCGAGAAGAAGACGGCGGAGTTCGGCGGGAGCGTGGGCACCGACATTGTGCAAATCGGCGATATCACCGCTAATCCGGACGCGTTCCTGAACAAGGAAGTGACGATCCAGGGCGAGTTGACGAAGGAATGCCCCTCGAGTGGCTGCTGGTGGTACATCAAAGACAGCACCGGCGAGATTCGCGCGGACAGCTTTGGCGCTGGCTTCAACCTGCCGCCAAACCAGGCCGGCAAGCAATTCCTCACCACCGGGAAAGTGGTGAAGACCGAGGATGGGACGCTGGAAATCGCCGCAACGGGCGCGAAGGCGAAGTAACCCTCACCCCTCCCCTCTCTCTGTGGGGAGGGGGATACGGTGAAAAGAGGAGTGACCATGTCATTCTGGCGATTGGCATTACGTAATTTAACACAACGCAAAGTACGCACGGGACTGACGGTGCTGTCCATCGCGGTGGCGGTGGCGGTGCTCTACACGCTACTGTCCTTCAACAAAGGCTACTCCGCTTCGCTGGAGCAGCAGTTACAGCAGATGGGCGTGCATATCCTGGTGGTGCCGCCGGGCTGCCCCTTTGAAGCCGCGTCACTGTTGCTGAAAGGCGGCAAGCCGCCGACATACCTGAAGGAGTCGGTGGTGCGGGAAATCGCGGCGACGCCGGGCATTCAGATTGCCGCGCCCGGCTTCATGTCCGCCATCATGCATGATGACCGCACCGATATCTACTACGGCATGGACCAGCGCACCATCACGCTGAAGAACTGGTGGACGCTGAAGGCTGGCGGAAAATGGTTCACCGACGACCAGACGGACGGTGTGGTGCTGGGGTCGGACGCGGCAGTCACCGAATTGGTCATCAATGAGCAGACGGACCCCTTCGCTCCCGGCGAGGAGCTGTGGGTGCCGGAGTTGAACCGGCCGCTGAAGATCCTCGGCATTCTCGAGCCGACGGGCACGCAGGATGACGGGTTCTTCTACGTGCCGATGACGGTGGCGCAGCAGATCTTCCAGCAGCCGGGCAAGGTCACCACGGTGGCGATTCGCCTGGAAGACCCCGCGCAGGCCGGCGTCATCGGCACGCAGCTTGAGAAGCTGGAAGGCGTCGAAGTCATCACCATGTCCGAACTGCTGGGCACGCAGCAGCGGATGATGGAGTCGGCGAAGCTGCTGGTATTCGCCATCGTCTTCATTGCCATCGCCATCTCGGCTATCGGCGTGTTGAATACCGTGCTGATGTCCGTCTTCGAACGGACACGGGAGATCGGCGTGATGCGTGCCACCGGCGCCGGCAAGCAGCATATCTTCTCGCTTATCTGGCTGGAGACACTGCTGATGACCGCTATCGGCGGCGTGATCGGGCTGGGCGTTGCTATCGTTGGCTCCGGATTGATGGAGCGCGCGGTGGTGGCGGGGTTAGCTTCAGTGAAATTCATGACGATGAGCGAGCACAGCCAACTGGCGACGTTCGACCCGCGCATCGTGGTGATGACGCTGCTCTTCGTGCTGGGCATCGGACTGGTCGCGGGCGTGTATCCCGCAATCCGCGCAAGCCGACAGGAGCCAATTGAAGCGCTGCGGACGGAGTGACCCCCCGCCCCCTTTCCTCGAAGAGAGGGGGGCACAGGAGATGATTCGCATGGAATACTTACGACTTGCTTTAAAAAACCTGCTGCGACGAAAAACGCGTACGCTATTGACGCTGGTCGGTATCGGGGTAGCGATTGCGGTGCTCTATTCGCTACTGGAGTTCCAGCAGGGGTACGAGCAGGGACTGAACGCCGAGATCAACCAGTTGGGCGCGCATATCATGGTGGTGCCGAAGGGGTGCCCGTATGAAGCCGCGACCATCGTGCTGCACGGCGGAAAATGGCCGCGCTACATGGAGGAGAGCTACTTTGATAAGATCGCGGCCACGCCGGGCGTGAGCCAGGCGGCGCCGATCCTCATGGACGCGATGATCAATCCGGCCACGAAGGACAACAAAATCTTCCTGGGCATCACCGAAGCCTACGGCACGCTGCGGCCCAAGTGGACAATTCAGGGCACGAGCTTCAGCACCCTGGAAGCGCGCGAGGTGATTCTGGGCACCAGCATCGCGGAGAAGCTGCGTCTAAAGCCGGGGGATACTTTTCACCTGCGCCAGGATGCCGCCGGCCGCGCGGCAGGCAAAGACGATGCGGACATGAAAGTCGTGGGCGTGCTGGAACGCACCGGCAGCCAGGACGACGGCTTCATCTTCATGCCGCTGCATACGCTGCAGAGCATCTTCAAGCTGCCGGGCAAGATCGTGGTGGTGCTGGTGCAGGCGGAGAAGATTGATGGCGCGAGCATGGAGCAGACCACCCAGGCGCTGCGCGAACTCGGCGGCAACATGAATATCTTCCCGCTCTCGGAGCTACTGAATAACGCCTCGCAGCTCATGCAGGTGACGAAGGTCTTCGTGCTGGCTATCGTGCTGGTGGCCATCGCCATCGGCGCGGTGGGCGTGCTGAACACCATCCTGATGGCCGTCTTCGAGCGTACGAAGGAGATCGGCATGATGAAAGCCATCGGCGCCAGTCCGAAAGATATCTTCGCGCTGATCTGGACAGAGACGATCCTGATCTGCACGGCGGGCGGGCTGTTCGGCATCGGCGTCGCGGTGGCGGGCTCGCGGGGCATCGAATGGTTCCTGCGCCAGGCGATGGCGTCGCAGTTCTCGCAGTTGCCGGAGACAACGCTTATCGGCATCTCGCCGGGCGTGATCCTGCTCTGCGTCGGCCTGTCCGTCGGCCTGGGCGTGCTGGCCGGCTTCTACCCGGCCTGGCGCGCGAGCGCGGTGAAGCCGATTGAAGCGATTCGCGGGGCAAATTGAGGACGAAAGCAATGACTGAACCTGCATTTGATGTACAACTGAGCCTGGTCGCTGAAGCGGCGGGCATGGGGAAAATCTACCGGCGCGGCGCGGAAGAGATCCACGCGTTGCGCGAGATCAGCGTGGCGTTTGCGCCGGGTGAATTCACCTGCGTACTTGGGCCAAGCGGCGCGGGGAAAACGACGCTGCTGAACCTGCTCGGAGTGATGGACGTGCCCACCAGCGGAGCGCTGCGGGTGGCAGGCACGACGATTGCCGACGCGGGACGGGTGCGGCTGGCGGAAGGCGGGCGCGACCGGCTGCGGCGAGAGAACATCGGCTTCATTTTTACCGAGTTCTTTTTGCTGCCGACGCTGACCGCGGTGGAGAACGTGCAGCTTCCGCTTCTCTGGGCGGAGAAGGACGACCACTCCTACGCGGTGGAACTGCTGGAGCGCGTGGGCCTGGGACACCGACTGACGCACCGGCCAACGGAGATGTCCGGCGGGGAGATGCAGCGGGTAGCGATTGCGCGGGCGCTCATCAACCGACCACGCCTGCTGCTGGCGGACGAGCCCACCGGCAACGTGGATACGAAAACGCGCGACGGCATTTTTGACCTGTTCCGCGAGTTGAACGCCGATGGCCTAACGATCGTGCTGGCGACACATGACGGCGAACTCGCCGCGCGCATTGACCGGGTGATCCACCTGCGTGAAGGCCGGATAGTGGAGGGAGCATAATGGCGACACCGATTCTTGAGGCGATTGATGTCTGGCGCAGTTACCAGCGGGGTTCGGAGACGATTCACGCGCTGGCGGGCATGCACCTGACGGTGCAGCCGGGCGAGATGGTGGGCATCGTCGGGCGATCCGGCTCCGGCAAGACCACCTTCCTGAACCAGGTGGGCTGTCTGGACACACCAACGAAAGGAACGATATCCATCTGCGGTACTGACGTGACCGCGATGTTGGAAAAGGAGTTGGTGGCGTTCCGCCGCGATCACATTGGTTTCATCTTCCAGTTGTTCTACCTCATCCCCACCCTGACGGCGGTGGAGAACGTAGAATTACCGATGACATTTGCGCGCGAAGGAAACCGTCGGGAACGCGCGCTGGAAGCGCTGGCGCGCGTCGGATTGTCGGAAGTGCGCGCGCTGCCGCACCAGTTGAATGGCGGCGATATGCAGCGGGTCGCTATTGCCCGCGCGCTGGTGCGCAAGCCGCGCCTGCTGCTTGCCGATGAGCCAACCGGACGCCTAGAGCACGGCTCGCGCGTCGCTATCATGGATATCTTCCGCAGCTTGCGAGCGGAGGGGATGGGCATCATCATCGTCACGCATGACCCGACGCTGGCGGAGGAAACGGATCGCATCATCGAACTGCGTGACGGGCGGGTCGTGGATGAACGGAAGGTGGCCTGAAATGAAACGCTGGTTCGTCATCGTCTGCATGCTGGCGGCATTCGCCGTTCTGCGCGCTGAGGAAGCTGAAACGCTTCCGGCTACCACGGAGAGCGAGGTGAGTGTTGATGAAAGCACAACCGAGTCGGCGGAATCGTCAGGCCTGCGCGTCTCCACCTGGCGGGTGGATGGGCGGCTCGATTATCAGGTGATGCGCATGGAGGAGACGATGCCCGGCATGCCGGATATGACCGACACCCGAGGCGAGTTGATGGCGGCTGAACTGGAAACCACCGCCACCATCGCCAACAGTGAACGCGACATCGTGGATCTGGCGGTGCAGTGGCCCTATCTCACGGATATGAAGGGGGTGGACGATCGCGGAAAAGAGATGCACTTCGGCAACGCCTACGGGGTGTATAAGTTCGGCCTAGGGAAGCCGAACCTGCGCATGGGACAATTCGTGGCGCCGTTCGGCAACCTGCCCTACTACGAGACGCATACCCGCCCATTGCAGAGCCTGTATCCAAACAGTCTGGGAGTGCGCATTGACCGCGGCGTCAGCCTGGAGGGATTCGCCGGCGATTATGATTACTGGGTGGCGGCAGTAGGCGGCAACGGCGCGCGAAGTGATAATAACGACAGCCCGACGGTGCTGGGTCGCGTTGCGCGGCGCTACGATCTGCTCAACGGCACACTCACCGCGGGCGTATCGGCACTCTATGGCACCGACATGCCGCGCTTCTCCACGCTGGTGGATCCGGTGATGGGCACGGCGCTGCCGGGGATGCCGCTGAGCGCATCGCTGGACTTCACCGACAAGACGCGCGTGGCGCTGGACGCCGAATACAGCGCCGGGCAGGATATCTGGCGCGCGGAGCTGGTCGCCGGACGCGACAGCGATGGCGGCGTAAACGGCCAATTCCTGCAGTGGAATCGCGCGCTGACCGAGAAGAACGAGGTGACGGCGCAGGTCGCGCGCTGGGAGCAGCCCGGCGGCAACCGCCTGCGGGTCGGCGCCTCATTCGGCCATCGCCTGGACGATTACACCCTTGTGCGGCTGACGGCAGAGCGCAGTCAGGGGCACGTGCCGGGCACGGATCACAACGAGACGATGGTCGCCGTGCAGCTCACCCGCGACTTCCCAGGTCTGGCCGGACGGTAAGCGCTACGACTCTTCCGCCTGTTGCTGTTCGTCACGGGGTTGGGCCTGGACCACATGGTTGGCGTAGGGTTCCATATCCTTCTCACCGATCTGGCGGGGCTTTAAGACAAGTTCTTCGTAAAAGGCCTTGATGGTTGCCAGCACCGGGATGGCAAGAAACGCGCCAAGCACGCCGTAGAGTTCACCGAGTGCGAGAATGGTGAAGGCGACGGAGAGCGGGTGGAACTTCATCTGCCGCGAGACGATAAGTGGACTGAGCACACTCGCTTCCAACTGCTGGATACCGAGGTAGAGGAACAGCGTCCACAGCGCGGAGAGCGGGCTGACGAGGAAGGCGAGAATAATGGCCGGGATGGCGGCGGCAATGGGCCCAACATACGGGAAGAACTCGCCGAAGAAGACGAGGGCTGCGAGCAGCAGGGCGGGCTCGACACCGAGGAAGGACAGCCCGATCCAGACGATAACGCCGTTTACCAGCCCCACGAGCAGCGAGGACCAGGCATACACGCGCATTTGCTGGGCGGTGCGCAGCAGCGCGTTAGAGACTGGCTGGCGTTTCTCCTCCGGCAGCATGGCAAAGAGGCCGTTGAGGAGCGGACGTGGCTTGATGAGCGTGAAGACGGTCATTATCACCACCAGCACCACGCCGGCCAGCCCGCCTAAGATGGCCAGCGTCCACTGTCCTGCCTGATAGAGCACGGCGCCGGCCTGCGTGAGGACACGGGTAATGATAGCCTCGTTCGCCGTCAACACCTCTCGCGCGCGGGGGTACGGTTCGGTGGTGTCCAACAACCATGCCTGCGTCTGGTTCCAATACGCGGGCAGGTTGCCGACGAAGAGCGAGAGTTGTTCGATCAAGGGCGGTACCATCCAGATCATCAACAGCGTGAAGAGACCAAGCACCGCGAGCACGACCAGCGGACCACCAATGGCGCGGGGTACGCGATGGCGCTCCATCCAACTCACCGGCGGCGTGAGCATCATCGAAAAGAGGATAACCAGCGCAACGAGCAGCAGTATGCGCGCGATCTCGCCCAGAAAGCGGATGAGCAAGACGAGCGCAAAGACGATGACGATGATCTTCAGCAGATCGCGAACGCGAATAGGCATGTGTTCCTCCCCGCCACTCCTGCACACCGGACACTCCCATTATCGTGCCTTTGCGCAGCGTGCGGTGTTACAAATGCGGCATGCTTGTCCTGGCAGGCATCCCCGCTCTCTGCGTGCCGCGGTATGTGAAATCCGTGTATAATAGTCCGTCACGTCTCGTGGCGGGTGCTTGCTTATGCGACAGACGGTCTCTGCGATCGGCATCGGCATCGTCGCCGGCCTCTTCAGCGGCCTGCTGGGAGTGGGCGGCGGCGTGCTGCTGGTGCCGGCAATGGTGCTGCTGCTGCATTATTCGCAGCACCGGGCGCACGGCACCTCGCTGGCGGTCATCCTCTTTGTGGCGGTTGCCGGACTCAGCGGCTACATCCGCGCCGGGCAAATCTCCTGGCCTATCGCGGGCGGGCTGGCGGTGGGCGGGATTCTCGGCGCGGTGCTCGGCGCGCGACTGGCGGGGAAACTGCCGGCCGCGACACTGCGGCGCGTCTTCGGCGCCTTCCTCATCCTCGTCGCCCTGCGCATGCTCTACGACGTGGCTGGCGCGCTGGTGTGGGGGCACTCCGCGGTTGCCGCCGAGAATGGGCTTGCGATGGCAGACGAATGGCCGGCACTGGTGTCGCCGGGCATCGGCCTGGTGGCCGGCATCCTCAGCGGACTGCTGGGCGTCGGCGGCGGCATTATCCTGGTACCGGCAATGGTACTGCTGCTCGGCCTGTCACAGACGATGGCACAGGGCATCTCGCTGGCGGTCATTATTCCCACCGCCATCTCCGGCGCGGTGGTGCACTATCGCCAGGGGAATATCCAGCTTCGCGATGTGCTCTGGCTGGCGGTGGGCGGCGTGGCAGGCGGACTGGGCGGGTCGGAGCTGGCGCTCGTGCTGCCCGTCCTCGCGCTGCGCGGCCTCTTCGGGGTGCTCATGGTGGTGGTTGGCATCAGCATGGTGCTGCCGAAGCAGCGTGCTACTTGATGCACACCCGGCGCACCTGCCCGATATCGGTGTAGCCGGCGAAGCATTTGAGAATGCCGTCCTGCAGCAGCGTGGTCATCCCCTGCCCCATCGCCAGTTCGCGCATCGTCTCGACGGTCTCGCGCTTCTGGATGCAGGTTTTCACTTCCAGCGTATTGATGAGCAGCTCGTGCAGGCCCATGCGTCCGCGATACCCGGTTTTCTCGCACTCCGCGCAGCCCTTCGCGCGGTGCAGACGCAGGTCATCCGTATACGGGATGGCGTGCGCCGCCCACCACTCCGGGCCGAACAACTCAACGAGTGCGTCATACTCGGCGCGATCGGGATGATATGCCTCTTTGCAGCGCGGGCAGAGCGTGCGCACCAGCCGCTGGGCGAGAATGCCGAGGAGGGAGTCGGCGAAGTTGAGCGGATCAATGCCCATGTCGAGCAGGCGGACGATGGTTTCCGGCGCGCTGTTTGTGTGCAGCGTGCTGAAGACGAGATGGCCGGTGAGCGACGCTTCCACCGCCGTGCGCGCCGTTTCCAGGTCGCGCATCTCGCCCACCATGATGACATCGGGGTCGGCGCGTAAAAACGAGCGCATGGCGGTGGCGAAATCGAAGCCGATCTTCGGCTGCACCTGTACCTGGCGCAGGCCGTACTGGGTGATTTCCACCGGATCTTCCGCCGTCCATATCTTGCGCAGTGGGGTGTTGATATGCTGCAGCACGCCGTGCAGGGTGGTCGTCTTTCCCGAGCCGGTTGGGCCGACAACGAGGATCATCCCATACGGCTTTTCCGCGGCGGCGCGGAGCGCGTCCAGGTTCGGCTCGCGCAAACCCATCGCCTTTAGCGGCAGGGTGCCGCCTTTGACGAGGACGCGCATCACCACGTCCTCCACCCCGCCGACGGTGGGCACGGTGGCCACGCGCAGCTCAATGCTCTCGCCGGTGGAGCGCGTGAAGACGATTTTTCCGTCCTGCGGCTTGCGGCGCTCGGTGATGTCCAGGTTCGCCATGATCTTGATGCGCGAGATGACGGCATTGCGAAAGCCGTAGGGGATAGTCTGATAAATCAGACAGTCGCCGTCTATGCGGAAGCGAATATCCACGTTACGCTTGCCGACGTTCGGCTCGATATGGATGTCCGAGGCGCGGCGCGCCACGGCATCGTTGAGGACGCGGTTAACAAGCTGCACGATCTCGTTGTCGGTTTCCGCGTAGGCGTCTTCCTCTTCCAGCATGATGTCGCTTTCCACGCTGGCGTCCAGGCTCTCGATGATCTGATCAATCGAGGCCGCTTCCGCCTTGTTGAAGAAGCGAGCGATGTATTTGTGGATATCGTCAGGCAGCGCCACGCAGTAGCGGATTTTCGCCCCGCGATAGAGCACGGTGATGGCGTCGTGCTTCAGCACGTTATCCGGATCGTCAATCGCGACGCGGATGGTGCCGTCATCGCCGTCCAGCGGCACCCAGCACTCGCGGCGCAGGTACTCCGGATTCAGCTTTTTCAGCAACTCGCGCGGCGCCAGCAGCGCGTCGTCATAATGAATGAACGGACAGCCGTAAAAGATTTCAAGCGCTTTGCCGATTTCATCTTTGGGGATGGCATAGGCGCGCATCAGATATAATTCGACGGAGATCTTTTCGCGTTGGGCGCTCACGATGGCATCGCGCACCTCGGCATCCGTGAGCAAACCGCGGCTGACGAGGTAGTCAAAGCGCGACGTGTAGCGCCGGGTGGCATGCTCGCGATTATGGAAAGCCACGCCCAGCGTAATGGCCACCTCGACGAGAAACTGCTGTTCGTCCCCGGTAAAGCGCCCGCCGCCTTTGCGGTTCACGAGTTGGATGACGCCCAGCACTTCCTTGTTGTATAGAATGGGTACGGCGAGTACCTGGCGCGTGCGCAGCCCGGTTTTCTGGTCCCATTCGGCGTCGAACGCGAGCGCGGGGTCAATGGCGTCCAGCTCGGTGCGGTCGTAAGCGTCCATGATGTTCACAATGCGCTGGCGCTGCGCCACATAGCCGGCGATGCTGGTTTCCGCGATGGGCAGGCGGATTTCTTTGATCTCGCTGCCGGCGAGGAAAAAGGAATAGATAACGCTCGCGCCGCGGTCTACCGCATAGATGGTAATAGCGTGCGCGTGAAAAAGGGTGAGGATATTTTCCTTGACATCCAGCAAGATCTGCCGGACGCTCTGCGCGGAGTGAATCCGGTTGATCGTCTCCAGAAACCGATTGCGCAGCGTAAGCTGCTCTTCCAGGCTGATGCTGTCCGCTCTGTCAATCGCCATGCCGCAATGACTCCATGCGCGAGAATGCCCGTATTATAACGCCGATGCCGATAGAAACCAACACAGGTGTTTCCCGCCGTCAGCCCTCCCTACGGTCCGTAGCGCCAAGCAATATTACGAACTCTTTTCCCGGAGGAAGAGGCATGACCGGCCTTGATCGCTCATGAAACCTTTGATGCGGTGCGGCGTCTGCGGTGGGCAACTGTTCGTGATGACCACCGTGAGCGGTATGCGGAAGAGTGCAAGGAGGTAGAGCGCCAATTGCGGGAGATGGTCAGCACATTACCGCAAATGCCACCAGCCGAGACAATCCGCATGCATGCGGTGACGGCCATTGATCACCTGTGGCAAATCCTCGCGCTCGCGATGATTGAGGCGGAGCGCAAACTCGTCCGAAAATACTTAAGAACGGCGGAGATTCACCCGAATCAGTAATCCGTTCAGGTTAGCCTCTACGCCGCTTTCTTCAATCAGATGGAGGTAAGTGCAAAACCTCTTCCTAAGAGGCAAGAGAGGTCTTCCGTCGAATAAGTAATGTACCACCAAAACTAACCGACAGAAAGACCGTCGTGATGGAATTTCACCAACGCATTCGCCGGTTCCTTGCCGATTTATCGCAGAATTTGTTCCCGCACCTCGATGCGGTCGTGGCCAGTCCGTTGACCGAGGAGCATCAACGGATCGTCGCCACAGGGAAATAGTATAATGAAGTTTCTAGTTCATAGCCAGACGGTTTATACAAAGCATTGGTCGATCTCCCCCTGGATATCCGGGGGGAGATCGAAATTGACCATCGTAGGCTGGTATTATGGTTGACAAACTACTTATCGTCATATATATGTTATTCAGTGTGGCAATTTTATATGTATTGCCAAAGGTATTACCGTCGTATATTGTTTTACCAATCATAGTTGTATTCGGTTTGCTGTCGCCATATATTCTGAAGGTTACTTCTCGAAGGTATCGCGGAAGTAGTATTAAGCAGCATATAACTCCGTTGCAGCTAGCTGTTTCCTTATCACTACTGGTTTATGTGATAATACAGTTGTATATCATGCCAGCGTTTCGGTGGTAAGTCAAGTCCAGAATGTGGTGTAAATTCACACCTCTCTGGTAGGTGGAGACGGCCCTTCGTCTCCGTACTCTCTTCAGCGCCGGTCAGCGCGGGTGGGCAGGATGCCCACGCGGGATGACCGGCAACACGGGTGCAGGGTGGTACCCTGCCGCGGGGTCCAGGGGGCGCGCAGCCCCCTGGAAGCGTCCCGATCATGCCGCCAGCCGCCCG
>JAKIYB010000190.1 GCA_022708765.1 Armatimonadota bacterium
TCATGCGCGACGAACTGATGCACCTGGGGGTGAGCCAGCTTTCCGCCGGCAGCAGCACCTCGCCCGGCGGCTACTGCGACGGCGAGGACAAGGGCGAGGCGCCGCAGTTCCTCACCGGCGATCACCGCAATCTCGACGAAATGGTCTACACCCTCTGCCGCAGCGATTTCATGCCCTCCTTCTGCACCGGCTGCTACCGCAAGGGCCGCACCGGACACGACTTCATGGAACTGGCCAAACCCGGACAGATTCAGACCTTCTGCAGTTCCAACGGGCTCATCACTTTCCTGGAATACCTGCTCGACTACGCCACTCCGGCAACCCGCGCCGAGGGTGAGGCGCTCATCGCCCGCCACCTGGCGCGCATCGCCGATGAGAAGCTGCGCGCCTGGACCGCCCGGCAGCTCGAGGAAACGCGGGCGGGAGCGCGGGATCTCTACGTGTAGACCGGATGATTATTGCGCGGCGTAGGCGGCCAATTTGGCGTGGTTCACCACCGGGCCGTCGGTGAAGGGACTGAAATACGTCAGATACTCCTCGACCGTGTGTGCCGCCGCCCAGGCGTGGTATTCATCCGCGGCGATGGCGGCTTCGGCGTAGCAGGCGAACTCCAGATATTCCTCACCGCGCGCCAGATTGAGCGGGGTGAGATCCACTGTAGAGAAGGCGCGGACGTGGAGGACAGTTTCCATCGCCGGCGCGAAACGGAAGACCTTGGTAATATGCGGAAACGCGGTGACAAAGCCCACGCCGTCCAATCCGGCGGCGCATAACCGGCGCGCAAAAGCGGCCGGCGTCAGCGAACAGTGCTCCCACTCGTATCGCGCCGGCTCATCCCGCCCCACGAGGCTGATGTAATACACCTTGAACGCTGAAATGCCGTCAGGCATCGGCACCAGTTCGGTGCGTACGGTGACGGAATGATATGGCCGGCAGGCAGTGATATGCATCGGTACCTCCCGGCCTTATTCTACAGAAAATTCGTCGGGCGAAAAAGGCAGGCAGCCTGGCGCTCCGAAGACTTCCACGCTGTGCTCTACCCAGGTGAAGGCAATCTCATGGTAAATCCGGCAACCTTATGGTCGTGAGTAGGGTGCAAGTGTGATATGATTGTCGGGTCTGCCAAATCATCCAGACGCGGAGAGAACATGGTTAGAGCCCTGCATGTAATGAGTCTATTCTTATGTACCGTCGCTACGCTCGCAGCGGATACACCCCCCGCTGGTAAGGCTGAACGCCCATGGGTGCAGGACACCGCTTCAGCGGTCGCCCGCTGGCAGGCCATG
This sequence comes from Armatimonadota bacterium, assembly GCA_022708765.1. Lineage (GTDB taxonomy): Bacteria > Armatimonadota > Hebobacteria > CAIYQO01 > CAIYQO01 > JAKIYB01. Next base: position 1,287 of record JAKIYB010000190.1, read on the forward strand.
CGCTTTGGCCTGTTTGTGCATTGGGGACCAGCCAGTCTCACCGGTAACGAAATTAGTTGGTCGCGCGGCGGAACCACTTCCGGGATGATGCCCGCGGAAGCGTATGATCAGCTCTACCAGCGCTTTAATCCCACACGTTTCGACGCAGATGCCTGGGCGAAAACGGCGAAAGCCGCCGGTATGAAATATCTGGTCATCACGGCGAAGCACGCCGATGGTTTTTGCCTGTGGCCTTCGCAATTCACAGACTATACAATCAGTAAAACGCCTTTCAAACGAGACATCATCAAAGAGTTATCCATGGCATGCAAACGGCATGGAATCCAGTTTTGCGTCTATTACTGCATCACTGATTGGTATCATCCTGATTATCCACTCGGCAGTCCGGGCGGGAGAAGTGAGAAGCCAAATCCCAACATGCCCCGTTATCTGGAATTCGTGAAACATCAAACCGAGGAACTGATTACGAAGTATGGCCCATTGGGCTTGCTCTGGTTCGATATCGGTGATCGGGCGGTGTGGTTTTCCGAGTATCGCCAGTACGGTGATGACCTTTACACCTTCGTGAAAACGCTGCAGCCTTCTCTGGTCGTGAATGATCGCTGTGTGCAGTCGGTACCGCCGTCGGGCGATTATGCTACCTGGGAGGGGAAGATTGGCCCTTTCAACCGGGAGCGCCCCTGGGAAACCTGCACGGTCATCGGCGGTCACTGGGCGTGGACCGGTTCCGCCGCCACGGAAGTCGGCATCATGTCGCTGCGCGAGTGTGTGCGGATGCTGCTGCGGGTGGCCGGCAATGACGGCAACTTTCTCTTGAACGTCGGGCCGCGGGCGGACGGCTGCATTGAGCCGGTGCAGGTGCAACGCTTGAAAGAGATGGGCGACTGGCTGAAACAGTATGGTGAAGGCGTGTATGGCACGCGCGGCGGTCCGTTTAAAGCCGGGCGTTGGGGCGCCTCGACCTGCAAAGGCAATACGATCTATCTCTTTCCCATGAAATGGCCGCGGCAGGGACCACTCATTCTCCCGCCAATTGCGGCGAAGATCACAAATACGCGCGCATTGACTGGTGGCAAGGCAGTCGTGACGCAGAATGAAGCCGGTACCTTCGTCTCACTGGCGGCTGACTATCGCCCACCGATCGTCGCGGTCATCAAGCTCACGGTTGATCGCAAGGCCCTCGAAATTCCACCAGTTGATGTGGTGACCTTCACCAGTCGCGATCCGAAAATGCAGCAATTGAAGGATTTAACCCGGGGAGCGAGCTATACCATCAGCAGCAACATTGATCCCTCGTGGAAGGCGGAGACGAGTGGGCTGCTGGAGGATAACGGGCGGAATGCCGGCTTCGCGTTCCATACGCGGAAAGGTCCGGATCAGCACCTGATCATTGACCTGAAGCACACGGCGGCCATCCAGCGCATCGAAATCATCAATCGTCGAGATGCCTGCCAGGACCGCGCTCGCACCCTGACCGTCTGGGTAGCCGGTGACGGCGCGGGTGAGGCACCGACAACATGGCAGGAGCTCTGGCGTGCTGAGCAGAGTGACGCGGATTGGATTATCGAACTTGACGATCGCGATATCAATAGCAGATTCGTGAAAATCGGCCTGCGCGAAGATGAATACTTTCATTTGAGTTCCGTACGAGTCTATGGACCATAATACTACTACCGCACATCACTATCGCCACCCCATGAAGGAGGTGGCTGACTTATGCTCTTTGAAATTTGCATAGCGCTATGCTCGGTACCCGGTTGGCCTGCTCGAACCGGTGCGTCCCTGCAGAGGGCCGCCTGGCCTCGCAGGGGGGTACTGCAGTGCCCGCATTCCCCACCATAACGCTATGCATTTGTCAAGGCGCTTCATCGTCTTTCACCCTGTTCGCACCCTCCTTCAGGGGGGATGAAAGACGGTAGTAGTAATAACGCTGCTGTGAATTGATTGGAGAAGCACATGTATCGTTCGGAGATAAATCGCGCCATTGATCGGGCTGTTGCCTTCTTTCACACGTGCCGCTTCCCCTTGCCGCCGTTTGCGTATTGGTCTCCAGAAGCCTGGGCTTGTCGGGGTGAGGAATACCATGAGATCCGTTCCATGCGGCTGGGGTGGGATGTGACTGACTTTGGCTCTGGCAATTTTCCGGCTACGGGGCGCACCATTTTCACGTTGCGCAATGGCTCGGTACATCGAGCGGGAGTCGGTAAAACGTATGCGCACAAAGCCATGTTCTTACGGGAGGGACAGCGTTCGCCGATTCACTTTCACCAGCGAAAGATGGAGGACATCGTTAATCAGGGGGGCGGCAACATCCTGATTACCCTGTGGCGCGCGGACGCGACGGATGCGCAGTCTCCCGATCCATTTACGCTGCAGGTGGATGGCTGCGCGCGACGTATTACATCCGGCGCGACGCTTCGGCTCACCCCGGGCGAATCGGTCTGTATCGTTCCACGCACGTATCACCAATTCTGGGCTGAGGAGGGCGCCGGCGCGACGCTCTCCGTCGAAGTTTCCAGCGTCTGTGATGACCTGACGGACAATTTCTGGCTGCATCCCCACGAACGCTTTCCCGGCATCGTTGAGGATGAACCGGCCCGCTACTGCCTGTGCCACGAATATCCCGCCGCTGCCTGCATCCTTACCTCAACATCAGACGCGGAAGCATGATACCGCGTGGCTTACCCGTGGCCTGACCAGACACAGCGGTAGACCCATCGCTACCCAGGTATGACGGCATTGGTCGCCTGGGGCGGAGCGATCGCGCATATCGGATTGCGGAAACACGGTGATTGTCGGCACGTGTGGAGCTTCAGGGGCCGCGCGTGTATCATTTACGGTTTCTCATGCGCTGTCCACCACGCCTGCCACCGTCCCTGGTCATCACCGAACTCTTGCCCGGTGATGAGATGTAAGGCAGCGGCGGCATGGGCGCGCGCGCCGGCATTCAGGTTGCCGAGTGTAGCAATAAGGGCCGGAGTGGCTGCCGTTGCCCGCAGGCTTCCCAGCGCATCAGCACAGGCACTGAGCACCGGGTGGGCATCATCGCGGGAAAGGGCGGTGATAAGGGGGGGGGATAGCCCGGATGTCCCCTATTTCCCCCAGGGCGGTCGCTGTTGCGCGACGCACGGCCTGCGCGGGATCACTGAGCTTGGGAAGTAACGCCTCGACAACCATGGGTTCTCCCAGACGTCCTAGGGTGCGCACGGCAGCAGCTCGCACCGGGATATCGCGGTCATCGAGTAAAGGCAGGAGCGCAGGTATGGCGCGCGGTCCTGCCGTTTTCGGCAAAGCTTGCAGGCTGGCGTAACGCACCTCCGTGCTGCGATCAGCGAGGAGTGACAGCAGCGTTGGCGCTACCGCCGGATCGGTAAATGCCCCCAGGCCCTGAATGGCTCCCGCGCGCGCCACGACGGGTTTCGCGGCATCCGTGGCAAGCATCCGCAGAGTGGTGATGCTCTGCGGATCGCCAATTTGCCCCAGCGCGATGGCAGCGGCGCGTTGGACATTCGGCGCCGTATCGGCCAGACGGGCAGTCAGCGCCGGCACCGCTTCACGATGACGCCGCTCTCCAAGGGCAATCGCCGCGGCAAGACGCGGACCCGCGGAGGTATCGTTGAGCGATGAAAGCAGTAATGCATTCACACGCGGGTCATCAATACGGCCAAGTGCCGTCGTTGCGACTGTTCTGACCGAGTTGTTCTTATCGGTCAGAGCTTTGCTGAGGGCGGGAATGCCATCCGCCGTGCCGATAATGCCAAGCGTGTAGCACGCTGCCTGACGTACCCTTGGGGATGTATCCGTTGTAAGCGGGAGAATCTCCGTCGTCCATTGATCCGATGCCTGCTTTGATACCGCATACAGCGCCGAACTGCGAACATTTTCGTCTGGTGAGCCGAAGGCCGTCCGCAGAACCTGTGGCTCGCACTTGAGTCGGCCCAGTGCGAAAACAACCGTACTGCGTACCATGGCATCCGGATCTTGCAGCAGAGGAAGGAGCCGGTCACGGATGGCGGGGCTTCCCAACTCACCGATAGCGGCAACCGCCGCCTGGCGCACGGCCGGCGCCGTATCGGTGAGAGATGCCGAGATAGCCTCGATAGCCTGGGCGTCACCAAGCACTGTGAGCGACATGATGGCATACTGGCGCACCTGCGCGTCAGGATCCTTCATTGCCGTCCGCAGCGCCGGCGCCGCCCTTGCGTCGCCAAGGGTACCCAGCGTAGACACAATCAGGCAGCGCTCTTCCGCCGAGCCTTTCTGCAGTAAGCGGATCAACGGCTCAATCGCTTGAACGGGGCGCATCCGGGAAAGAACGTTGATGGCTGTTTTCCGCACCAGTGGATCACCATCGCGCAGCGCGGCAATGACTTCGTCTTGCGCTTTGAGGCTGGAGATGCCTTCAATGGCGCGCAAAACCTGGACACGGGTGGCGGGACGTGGGTCATGCAGTTTCGTCAGCAGGGGCTCCAGGCCGCGGCTATCCGCCAGTTGTCCCAGGGCGCTCATGACGCCCATTCGGACGGATTCGTCAGGGTCATCCCAGGCCTCAAGCAGTGGCGTGACGGCGCGCAAGTCACGGAGCAGGCCCAGCGCCGCCGCCGCCGCCCACCGCACGTCGGCATGGGGATCGCGCAACGCTTTGATGAGCGCGGGAACGCCATTGACGTTTTCGCGCTCGCCAACCGCAAGCGCGGCCGTCGCGCGCACGGTGGCATCAGCATCGGTCAACATGCTCAGCACCGCGGTCTTCGCCTGAGGGGTAGTATAAAGCCCCAGTGCCCGCGCGACCGTCCGTCGAACACTCGTATCGGGATCGCGTAAGGCATCTATCAAGGGTGTTATCGCGCGAGGAAAGCGGTATTGCGCCAATCGCTCCGCCGCATGCAGTCGCAGGATAGGGTCGTCATCGCGCAATAAAGTGATGAGCATGCGCTCCAGACGATCACGGAGCTCGGTTTCCCGCGCCGCGCGGGAGGTCTCTGCCGGCGGCGTGGCCGTTGGCGTCTGTTGGGCCGCAAGCGGCGTCATGACAAACAGTATGCACAGCACCCACGCCCACCGCGCCGCGGACAGCAATGATTGGCCACGCCACGGCATTCCCTGGTAACGAAACTGCCCGAATCGTTGATACGGCACGCTGCCGCCTTGTGGAGTGTCAGTGCCGATGATGCGCTTAATAGGTATCTTCATCATCAATCGTCGTGGTGAGAAGAGTTGGGAGCAGACTCCAGACGACGAGGGTATCGCTGCCCGATGTGCTCCCCCCGGTGATGAGGATACCGACCGCGGAATACCCGTATGTTTGCGTCCATACAGTCTCACCGGGAGGGGGTTCGCATGGTGGCCCGTATTCAAATTCATGCTGGAGGGAGGTGCTTCCCTGCGCAAGGTATACATTGGTGGGACGTGGCGACATTTGCCAGTCGGCTTCTCCAGCGTTTCGCGGTTCCATCCGGTCACCATACAGCATGATTTTATTGCTTTGTGATGTGCCCTGACCGCTCGCCAGACTGACGGTTCCCGTTATATAACAGAGGGATCCCCCCATCGCTTCGGCGTCGCGGTCAAGAACATCATCTTCCATGGTGAGAACAATGACGGTATCCGCGGTAAATCCTCGCGGAATGGTCGTGCCAGCCTGCGCCTGTAACACGCCGCACGCGAGTATCCCCAGCAGGAAGATGGTGGACCAATGAGCGTGTGTGTGTAGCAATCTCTGCATTACTATCTCCTCCTCTGCTGCCGTTAATAGGCGCGAATCATCACGTCATGCGGAGTCCGGAGTGCCGGACCGCGTTCCGAAGTGAGAAAAAACAACTCGCGTTCCAACGCTTTCAGCGTCAGCATTTTTTGAATGCGGCGATGCCAGTGCCGGCCTTCCGGACTCAGGCACCAGGCATGGAGTGGCGCGGCCATGGCGCCGCCAAGCTCCATCAGTCGCGGCAAGCTTAAACGGGCTGCCGGGTACCGATCGTTGACTTCAAATGCAAGGTCCATTGCGCCAAATTGCATGGCAATCCAGCCGTAGAGGCGAAAGGTCATGAAGCCTTGATCCCACGGCGTGTCGGGATTTCCGGTTACAAAGCCACGCTGCCGCAGGACGGTAAATATTCGGCGATTCGCATCCAGCACCGCTTGCAGGTGCCGCTGGTCCGCGAAGGGTGACAGGATATGCTCCCCCTCGTTGGCCTCGATGTTGTGGAGCGTGACCGCCATGTCAATCGTATGGCCGGCATAGATGAAATCCGTGATATACCGGGCGTAGTCATATACCTCCGGGGGGGTCGCCGGGTCATCAATCAAGCCAAACTGATCGGTCATCCGATTAAACTGACTCTTCGCGCTGCCGTCAGGGTCCTGAAGAGGAATGAGCAGCCAGGTGGTGTCTTTGCGTAATGCCTTTGCCTCTGGCGTATCCGCGAGCAAAGTATGAAGCATGCCCAGGACCGCCCAACTGGTGGCATGCTCGGTGGCATGTTCGCGTGCCGTGATCAATATGGTCGTCCGCTCGGTTGTCTTCACCGCTGAAGCGGGGTCTTCCAGGCGCATGATGTATAGCGCGCGTCCCTCCGGCGTTTTACCGGCAATGTCAACATGCACTCCTGGAAGCCGCGCCTCCCGGAGGCGCGCTGTATACGCATCGAGGTAGTCCTGGAGAAAAGGGATGCGCATCGCGATCGTGGCGGTTGGCAATGC
>JAKIYB010000191.1:0-5671 GCA_022708765.1 Armatimonadota bacterium
CTGATACCGGCAGCCTGAAGACGACGACGGTGGCGCCAACCCGCACGTTGCTTGAGAAAAGCCGGAACCAGTTTACTTCAAGGAATCCAAGCCGCGGCGCACTCTCCCTGGCGATCACTAATGATCAACCCACCGAGAAATATTCCTGGGGTGGGCCGGTGGGGCTGAATATTGACGTGACGGATTACGCCGGGGGCCATAATGATTACTGGATGGGCAGCGGCGGCCCGCATACGAAGAGTTTTCACATTCCATTCTGGATATGGCAGCATAACTACACCTTCGGTCAGGTTGCCAACCAGGTGATTTACTCGGAAAAACACGGCGAAGGCGACAACGTGCTGCTGACGCTGCACAATACCACCGAAGGGCTGACGGAAGACGGCGGCGATGAGGGCACCGAAATCATCATGTCGTCGAGCAATAGGGCGGTAAAAACCTACGACTACATCCTGAAAGACGATGTGCCCCTCTTCGGGACGCGCTTGCCCTGCACAACGAAGTGCCTGCGCTCCGGCGCTGGGCGGGTGGTGGTGAACCTCAGCCAGGCGCGGCGCGATGGCGTCATCACGCGCATTGACGATGACATGAAGCTGAACCCGGCGCTGTCAGACCGCGTGCAGAGCAATCGGGTGACGCGGTTGACCGGTGAGGGCACCAACTGGACGGCCGATATGGCAGGCTGGTACATCAGCCTTGAGTGCGATACCCGGCCAGACGGCGTGCGCCAGTGGTATCGCGTTATCCGAGTCAATTCCCCAAACTCGCTGGATATTTATGCCTATACCTTCTTCAGCACCTCCACCTATCTTGGTCATGCGGCGAACGTGGTGCGTCACGGCGTCGCCTTTCGTGGTGGGGTGAAGCACGAGCCGCGACCCAACCCCGATCCCGCCAGTGCGAAGGACGGTCGGGAGGCCTATACGATTGCCCCCGCGACCACCGTCGCCGACCCCTCTCTCCTCGGCAGCGATCTCGCGGTGATGCCTCTGAAGCAGCCCTGGAAGGCGGGGGAGAAGATACAAGTCGTAGCCGGCCCGCAGACGACGGTGAGCATTGGTAAAATGTCCATCCAGGGCCAGGCGATGCCACAGGACTTCCTGTATGGCCTGTGGGTGTATAACTGGACGGACCGCCTGAGCAACGATGGCGCGCTGGTGATTCAGGGACGCTGGAACAAGGGCGTGGAGGTGATGCTGGACAACGCCGGGTTGAGCTCCGCATTCGTCGCATACGGGAAGGCAGACCCGCAAGGAGCCGCCTTCGTCGCTCCCGCCGATACGAACGGTTTGCGCTTCGACGGCACGCCGGTGGTGCTCTCCGGCGCCTCCGCCACTAGTGAGGTGGTCTTCTCCGAGAATACGCACGACGGAAAAAAACTGCTGGCCGTGTCGCCGACGGCGGTGATGCTCGGCGACGGCGTTGCATTGCGGGGGAACGCTCTCATCCGCGGCCGCGAAACGTTTTCCTGCGACGGGAAAGCAGCCGTGTTTACCGTGCGCTTTCCGCGCCCGTATCCTGATGCGCCGTATGTGGTGGCGTCATCCAACCTGCCCATCGGCATGGGAGTAACCGGCGTGACCGTCAATAATTTCACCGTCACCTTCGCTACCCCGCCTCCCGCTGGCGAGAAGAACCTGACCATTACCTGGATAGTCACCCAATAAGGAGCGATTGATGTCTGATCTCACAAGTTTTCGCCTGTACCAGGATACGCGGTATGCGGTAGAGCCGTGGCCATTTACCGAGGACTGGCGCGCGGTAGTGGCCGAGATGCCGGCGGAACTACCGAACGGCACTGCCGACTTCGCGCAGTTCTGCCCGGATGACCATTACAATCGCACGCATGGGCCTCTCGCCCATGCACATTCCTCCGTGCGCAGTGAGATGGCGGTCTATCGTGCCGGCGAGGCACTGATTATCCTCATGCGGCTGTGGGACGGTACGCCACTTCCTGAACGATATGCGAAGATGAATGGTGACGGTGCGAACGTGCTGTTCATGGCCGATACGCAGTCAGATGAGGCGCTCTATATCGGCATAGACCCCGATGGCAACTCGCTGGCCCTCCACTGGAACGGCTTGCAGCCGGACAGTAGCAATACGAAGATGGGCACCCCGATGGCGCCGGCGGTGTGCTACGAAGCTACCGCCTGCCGTAGTGAAGGCTGCTGGTCAGCTGGTTTTCGCGTGCCGTTGGTGTCTATCCCCGGGATCAATGGCGTTTCAGAAACCATCGCTTTCACCTGCGGACGCCTGTGGGGCGAGGATTTTGAGCATAGCGCCTGGGCAACATCTCTCGTCTGGGCGCCGCAGCCGGCGGAGATGGGTACACTGTACCTGGTCGGCCAGCAGCGTACCGAACGCCTCTACCTGCGCCGGGCGGACCTGGCCTACGACGCCGAAACGGAAACCGGCGAACTGACGCTCACCATCGGTGGGCTGACGGAAGGGGAAGCGCCGCTGGTGAAAGTGACGCTCAACACCCACGCCACGCCGCCGGCGACGCCGCTCGATGGCACCGGCAATACCGTCAGCCTGCCATGGGCGCTGGAAAACGGCAGCAACTACCTTATGGTGCAGGTGGGGGAGAGCCGCACCGTCACTTTTAACTGCGAAAAGTGGTCAGGGCATCATCTGTTCCCGAAGTATCCCTCCAGTCACCCACTGCCGGAGATGGAGTCGTTGAAAGCGCACTTCCGCGCGTGGCACGAGGCGAAAGAAAAAATCTATATTGAACCCGGCATCTGGTCGAACCTGATTATGAAGGCCTACGGCTACGACCATAACTGCGCCTTCATCATGGAGCCGTATGCGCTCGCCTGCCTCTACCTGGATCGCCAGCCGATATACCTGCAGCGGATCCAGGAAGCGTGTGAGCGACTGGTGCGCGAGCAGTCGCCGAACGGTGTCTTCCTCTGCTACCACTTCAGCCCTAATCCGCAGCCCTTTGAAGGCGGCGCCTTCGGCCACGGCTCGGCCAGTGAAGCGCTATGCCTGGGGTATCGTGTCTTCGGCGATGAACGCTATCTGGAGGCAACGAAGCGTGCAGCGAGCGTCTACCACCTATACGCACTCGAGAACAACACGAACTACATGGCGTTCGTGCTCTGGCACCTGTCCGAGTTATATGAGTTAACCGGCGAAACGGAACACCTCGACCGCGCCGTATGGTATGCGAAATATGGCATCATCCGCGGCATGAATCCGTCAGGCGCGTATCCGGGGCACAACTACTATACCGCATACGGTAACATCACCCTGAAAGGGCTGGCGAAACTGCTGCGCGTGCTTCCGGCGGAGCACGAATTCTATCCCGTGCTTAAAGAGCGCACTCTGCGCTTCACCAACCAGATTCTCTCCCGACAGCGCGCTAGTGGCCTTTTCGACGGCTGTAACCGCATGTATTTCGGCTACCAGCACAGCGTTCCCGGTCTCTATGAAGTCCTGCGTGCGCTACCGGACACTGTCTCCGCGCTGGAGCCTGTCCTCATCGCCATGCTCAATGCCCAGCCCGCGTTTTCGTATCAACCTGAAGGGTTGGACGTGGCGCTGATGGCGCGGTACCTCGTGGAGCACGCGGCAGTGCGGCAGTAATACTGGAGGGCGAGACTCTCCAGAATATGGCGTGATGGAGTCTCGCCCGCCCATTCAGCCTCTCGGCAATCCCATAAAGCGATACTTCGGTACCCAGCCCAGGCGTTCATGGGCAAGTGTCAAATCAAAACCGGAATCGTCCTGGCCGAGGTCAATGGCTTCGAGACCCGGACTGGGCAGGTCGAGAGCGGCGGTAACGGCCGCGCCGATATCGCGTGGGTCAATGAGGCCGGTGTCATACTGCTCCATCTTTGAACCGTATTTGGTGGTGAAATCTTCGTCGTAGACGATCCACGCCGGGCGTAGGATGATGGTGCTCATGCCGTGCATCTCGTGGTAGAAGCGGGCAATGTCCTCCTGCATGATCTTTGTCAGCACGTAGAGGTTATAGTGGAAGTTATACGGTCCTTCGCCCGGCACGGCGGTACTGCCCGGTTGCTTGGGTAAAACACCGGTAGAGGAGATGAGCACCATGCGAGTGAGTCCCTGCTCTACGGCGCAGTAATATAGGTTCGCTGTCCCCTTTACGTTCACGTCGATCGCCTGTTCAGGCGTCGCGTATCCCATCGGGTTCGGCGCCATGTGGCAGAGCACGACGACGTCTATCTCCGCTAGCGCGGCGCGGCAGACGCCCAGGTCAGCCACGCTGCCGACGACCGATTCCGCTGCCATCGGCGCTTCCCGGATATCAAGGCTGCGAACATAATGGGTTTCCGAAAGGACGGCGGCAATGCCGCGGCCGGCGTAACCGGCGGCACCGGTGAGTAAGATGCGCATGTAATGTTCCTCTAGACAAATTGTCGCTCAGCGTGAGCGTAAATGGCATCAAGCTCTCGCAGTTGATCACCGTTGATCTCTTGCTCATACCCCTCGATTAACGCATCAATATGCCGACAGGCGCGGGCTTTCACATCCGTTGCAGCCACTTGCTCAACAGGGAGGTGGGAGAAGATATTCGACGTCCACAGTGAGCGGCAGGCGTCCAGTGTCGCGTCTGAGGTGAGATGTGCGCCGCCCGGGCCGGTCGCTGCGATGGCCTCCAGTGCCAGCGCCTCCACGTCGAATGGAGTAGGGGTGATGACGTGTTCCAGATAACGCAGCAGCTCTACGTCATACAGCAGCAGTTCCGGGCTGAAAGTGACGTCAATTCCACCGCAGCCGCCGTAGCCGAAGTGGCGAGCGCCTGCCAATGCCGCGATGGCGGAAAAGGCGCCGCGCTGCAGCAACGCGTGGGCATCGGCGAAGATGGCATTGGTATGCAGCGACTGGAAGAAGCCCCAGCCGGTGCCGTAATAGGCGCAGAACTGCGTGGAGAAAAGGTTGCAGAGGATGTGGTCGGGCGTGCCGTAGGCGATGGTTCCGACGCGGAAATCGAAGGGAAAGACGGATACGTAGAAGGAGAGATCGGTCCCTATGAGCTTGAATACAGTGTAAGCGCCCAGCACGGTGGCGAGGCTGCTCACGAACGCGCCGGGCAACTGCACCGGCGCCGACACCCCGCGAATCGCCATGTTCGTGATGGTGATGGGAATATCCACCCCGTGATCCAGGCAATGCAGCGCCATCGTCACAGTGGGGCCGTCCAGACATAGAGGATCGCGTGGGAAAATGCCCAGTCCAATGCTGCTGCCCGTCACCCGCGCCATCTGCGTCAGGTAATCCAGTTCCGCCAGCGCGGTGAAGCCCACCCAGCCGTTGGTAACGGTCTGCTCGCAACCGATTTTATACGCCATAAGCTGACGTAAAGGCGACGGAACGTCCTGCGGCTGACCGGGGGTGCCTCCGCGCACGCCGTTGGGATAGAGCGCGCCCACCAGCCGCGCCATGCGCACGCAGTCGGCGGTGGTCATCGGCCGAACCTGGTCGGTTTCCGGTTCCACCAGATACAGCGCGTAACCGGTGAGGATTTCCAGCGAGAGCGCGTCCCCCGGCGGCTCAGGCTTCGGGCGCGAGGCTCGATACGCCTGGACGAATCCATCTACCAGCGCTGGGTCGAATCGCGCGCGAGTGCCGTCAACGCGCACCCCCGGTTGACCGGCGACGCGCGCCAATAATGCCGGCACGCCGATCTCCA
>JAKIYB010000191.1:5681-7941 GCA_022708765.1 Armatimonadota bacterium
ACTTCATCCAGTACGCGCAGTGCGACAGCATGCATCTGCTCGATCATACTGATGTCAATACCGCCGGCGATGGTGTAGCGGATGTTGGACATACCGATTACACCGAGGGTTTCTGCTTCAAACAGTATGCCGCTACCTTCTTATACGCCGCTGCATACTGGACCATCAACTCCTCGGTCTGCCCTAGCGTCATGCTGAAGTTGAGGCAGGTTTTCAGCAGCATTTCCGCGTTCGGACATGCACCTTCAGCGTAGCGGTCGCCGAGTTCTACGCCAGGCAGTGAATACGGCATGTGCGACGTACCAAGGGTCGCCTGGTTGGCGAAGATATCATTGAGATAGATGGGGAAGGGGATGTAGCCGCCACCGGGGGCGCCTTCCGCGCGCACCGCTTCGGCGAACCAGTCGCGGGTGACTCCCAACTTCGTTTCGTCAATGCGCATCATGTAGAACCATGCGCTCGTGCGCCCGCGCGGCGTCTCTACCGGCAGGAGCAGGCCCTCCACGCCCTGCATGGCGACGTGGAAGCGGTCATACATCGCGCGATAGTGGGCGACGATTCCTTCTAACTTCTCGAGCTGCGCCAGCGCCACCGCGCCTTGCAGTTCGGTCATTCGGTAGTTCATCGCCAGGAACGGCGTGGTGCGGATGCGCAGCAGACCGCTGCGGTCATAGCCCTTGTCAATAAGCAGCCGGCAGCGGGAGGCGAGGTTATCGTCATCGGTGAGGATAAGTCCGGCATCGCCGCAGGAAATGTGCTTGTACTCGTTGATGCTGAAGCAGGACAACTCACCGAAGGTACCCACCCTTTTGCCATCGAACTCCGCCAGATAGCTCTGCGCGCAGTCTTCGATGATCGCCAGTCCGTGCTTGTCGGCGATGGCGCGCATGGCCGCCATGTCGCATGGCGTGCCGGCCATGTGCACAGGCACAATCGCCTTTGTGCGCGGGGTGATGCGCGCTTCCACGCTCGTCGGGTCCAGCAAATGGGTGTCGGGATCCACATCGGCGAAGATCGGCACTAGTTGGCACCACAACATCCCCAGCACCGTGCCCATGTCGGTGATCGGCGCGGTGATGATTTCGTCCCCCGGTTCCAGGTCCAGCGCCGCCACCGCGACGTGAATGGACGCCGTGCAGGAGGAGGTGGGGATGCAGTGCGCCACACCGTGCATCTCGGCGAAGCGCGCGCAGAGTTCCTTCACCTTTTTACCATGCGCATAGAAGAGCGTGCCTTGCGTGAGCGCTTCACGGAGCTGCTCCAACTCGGCATCGCCATATCGGACGAAAGAGCGCGGGGACGCGGTTACGGCTTTGGGGCCGCCTAGCAGGGCGAGGGTGTCAGCAGTCATAGGTAACCAGTCCTTTCGGTTCGTGGTGCCCCTATTGTGACGCGGATTCATCTGAGAAGCAAGCGGTTTTACGTATTTCGGCAGGAAAATACGCCGTCTGACGCAAACTTCTGGAATAGGTGAATGTCGAAACATCGTGAAGCCGTTCGCCATGAGAGGAACCGCCATGATCGTCCGCCTGCTCTGTTGTCTGCTATTGACGGCGCTGGTGCTGCCCGCGCTGGCATTTGAAAAGACTATCACCCTGAAAGATTACACCGGCCGGGGCTTCGCGCCCGATCTGGTGCAGTATGACGTGCGCCTGAGCCGTGCCGAAATACAGAAGCTCCGCCTCTACCGGGAGGATGGGGCACCGTTGCCGGTGCAGCTAATGCCGGGAGAGAAAAATGGCGCCTCTACGCTCTCCTTCGTCGCTGAGCTCCCGCCAAACGGCACGATGACATATATCCTGCGCGATGACGGCCAGGGGAAGCCGCCGGTACCGCAGGTGGTTGTGGCGAAAGACGGCAAGACGCAGATACTGTCGAATGGGTTGCTGGCGGTACGCGTGCCGGCCGAGACGAAGCAAACCTTTAAACAGCACATTCCGGCGAAGTCGCTGCCCGCGCCCATATTGGGCTTTCGCATCGGCACTGGCGCATGGCTGGGTGGCGGTGCAATGCTGGGTGATCGACCGGTGAGCATGTGTCGCGTGACGCTGGTCGCGCAGGGCTCCGTCTATGTCGAGATGCGCTACGAGCTCGATTTCGCCAACGGTGGCTACTATCGCGCTAGCATTCGCGTAGTGGATCGCGTGCCGGTGGCACTGATTCGTGAAGAGTTCGACGTGAAGGAACAGAATGCGCCTGACGCCTGGGAATTGAATGTTACGCGGGGTTGGGCGCCGGACATGATGGAAATCGCCAGCGC
>JAKIYB010000192.1 GCA_022708765.1 Armatimonadota bacterium
GTCTCCATCGGGCGCGGGCAGGCGGGCACGCTGGGCGAACTGCAGGCGAAGCCGCATCCCTGGCTCTATTCCGAAGCGCTGCTGCCGCTGGGCGTGAAGCCGGAAGAGGCCATCGGCATTGAGGACAGCAGCGCCGGCGTGCTGGCCATCCGGCTGGCTGGGGTGGCGGCGGTGGGCGTTGAAGACGGCAACATCGTCGCCGGCGGCGCGGCGCCGCTCTGCGCGGCGATGGCGCCGGATTTGCCGACGGTGTGGGAGCGGGTGCTGGCGGAACGGTGCTGATAAAATACTTCCCACAGAGAACCCGTACGAGCGCAGAGAGGTAATATGCAGACATCAATTTCCCGCCGCTTCACCGCGGTGCCATTTACGCGTGTGCGGGTGGATGACGTCTTCTGGGCGCCGCGCATCAGCGCGAATCGGGAGCGGACGCTGCCGCATCAGTACCGCATGTGCCTGGATACCGGGCGCATCGGGGCGTATCGGCTTGATTGGCGGCCGGGGATGGAGCCGGTGCCGCATGTCTTCTGGGATTCGGACGTGGCGAAGTGGATCGAGGCGGCGGCGTACAGCCTGGCGACGCATCCGGACCCGGAACTGGACGCGCTGCTGGACGAGACGATTGCGCTGATGGCGTCCGCGCAACAGGAGGACGGCTACCTCAACCCCCATTTCACCGTGGTGGAACCCGACAAGCGCTGGACGAACCTGCGCGACCAGCACGAGCTGTACTGCGCCGGGCATCTCATCGAGGCGGCGGTGGCGCACTATCAGGCGACGGGGAAGCGGACGCTGCTCGACGTGATGGAGCGGTACGCGCGCTACATTGACCAGGTCTTCGGCGATGAGCCGGGGAAGTTGCACGGCTACTGCGGGCATGAGGAGATCGAACTGGCGCTGGTGAAGCTGGCGCGTGCCACCGGCGACGGGCGCTACCTGAAGCTGGCGCAGTACTTCGTGGATGAACGCGGCGTGCAGCCGTACTACTTCGATAGTGAGGCGGAAGCGCGCGGCGAGGATCCGAAGAAGTCCTATATGGGCCGCTATGAATACTGTCAGGCGCACCTGCCGGTGCGCGAGCAGCGCGAGGTGGTGGGCCATGCCGTGCGCGCGATGTATTTATACTCCGCGATGGCCGATCTGGTGGGAGAGACTGGCGACGTGGCGGTGCGCGAAGCGTGCGACGCGCTGTGGGCAGACCTGACGCTGAAGAAAATGTATCTCACCGGCGGCATCGGGCCGTCGCGGCACAACGAGGGCTTCACCAGTCACTATGACCTTCCCAACGAGACAGCCTACGCGGAAACCTGCGCGGCCATCGGACTCGTCTTCTGGGCGCATCGGCTGCTGCAGTTGGAGTGCGACGGCGTCTATGCCGACGTGATGGAGCGCGCGCTGTATAACGGTGCGTTGAGCGGCGTGTCGCTGGACGGTACGAAATTCTTCTACGAGAATCCACTGGCGAGCAACGGCAACCGCCACCGGCAGGACTGGTTCGGCTGCGCCTGTTGCCCGCCGAACGTCGCGCGGCTGCTGGCTTCGCTGGGCGGCTACGTGTGCGGCGAGCGCGCGGACGCGGTGGCGGTGCACCTGTACGTGCAGGGAGAGGTAGATACCGCGCTGGCGGGGCTGAAGGTAGAGACGAACTATCCCTGGGAGGGCGCGGTGCACATCACGGTGACGCCGAAGATCGAGCATTTCACCCTGCGGCTGCGCGTCCCCGGCTGGTGCCGCGAGTACCGGCTGGCGGTGAACGGCCACAGCCTGGAGGCGCCGACCGAGCGCGGATATCTTTGCCTGATGCGCGACTGGGCCGCCGGCGACACGGTGACGCTGGAACTGGCGATGCCGGTGGAGCGCGTCGAGGCGCATCCGGCGGTACAGGCGGGCCGCTGGTCTATTGCCTGGAAGCCATGGATCACACGGTGGATGTCCATCATATCGTGTTGCTGGAAGACACGGCGCTGGCCCCGCGTTTCGACCCGGCGCTACTCGGCGGGGTGACGGTGCTGGAAGGCCGAGCGGCGGTACTCGACGTGACCGCGTGGGCGGGGGCGCTGTATCGTCCCGCGCAGGAGCCCATCTGCCGGACGACTGCGCTACGCGCCATCCCGTATTACGCCTGGGATAACCGCGAAGCAGGCGCGATGACGGTGTGGGTGCGACGGTAACCGTGGGCGCGCGTATGGTATAGTATAATGTATATGGCCATGACGATAGTCTCTCGACTGGTAACGGTGCTCTGCCTGCTGACGGCGGCAATCCTCGCCTGCGCCGATGAGCCGGCGAAGGTGGCGCTGGAGGCGAAGTGGACGCTGAAGCAATTCGCTGGCGTCAGCGAAGTTGAGGAGCAGGTCATCTCGCTGACAAATGAGATTCGGAGAAAGCAGCGCCTGTCCACGTTGAGCGCCTCTACCGAGCTGCGAATTGCCGCGCGCCAGCACTCGCAGGAAATGGGCGACGAGAAGTATTTTGCCCACGAGTCGCCGGACGTCCGCTGGCGCGTGCCGTGGCAGCGAACGTATAACGCCGGCTTCTGGGGGCAGCAGGTAGGCGAGAATATCGTCTCCGTGCAGAATCCGAATCTGAAAACACCCAAAGCCATTGCCGAGCGTTTTCTGCAGCTCTGGATGAACAGTCCTCCGCACAAGGCGAACCTGCTCACTCCGAAGTGGACACTACTCGGGGTGGGGGTAGTGAAGGTGCGCGACACCTACTATGGCACGCAGCTCTTCGCCGTGCCGCTGGTGCAGTTAGAGGGAGCGACGCTGAGTCGCATCTCCGGTGAGATGGTGACACTGACGGTGGAGGGCGCGCTACGCTCCGGCGCGGTCAATATCTGGGTCAACGGCTCGCACCAGGAGACGCTCACCCCGCGCCGGGGCACATTTACCGTCACCATCGCTTATCCGAAAAAGAGCGGCGACTACGAGATCATGCTTGGCCTGGGCAAAACAGTAGTGTGGGAAGCGACATTGCAGACGGACAAGCCGGAGCGCGAAATGCTGGGCAAGGTGAAGAGCTACCGCGCCGGCATCGTTACCGATACGCGCGTGGAGACGCGTCCCTTCATGGGCATGCGGCTGACCGGCGTCATTAAACTGGCACCCGGCGCGCAGGCCTACTTCATTCGCGACGACGCTATTCTGGCCACCCTCACCGCGAATAAAGAGGGGCTGGCCGCCTTCGAATGCGTCCTGCCGAAGCGGGATACCCATTACGTCATCGGCTTCGGCTATAACAACCTCCGCGAAGACCTGCTCTACATTGATACGACCGCACCGCTGACCGACGCCTTCCTGGGCAGACCAGAATAGCAGTTACACCCCGTTCAACAAGGCCTGATAGACTTCGCGCCTGCTCGCGCCCGTTTCCGCCGCCGCGCGGGCGGCGGCGTCCTTCGTCGAAAGCCCATCCTCCCGATAGTGACTCGCCATCGCGACGGCGCGGGCCAGCGGATCCTCATCCGGAGCAGTTTGCAGCCCACCGCAGGGCCAGACGAGGACGATTTCGCCGCGCACTTCGGCGCCGGCCAGCATGTCGGCAAGGTCGCGGGCGGTGCCACGTTTCAGCTCTTCGAACTTCTTCGTCAGCTCTCGCGCGAGCAGTACCGGGTGGTCGGGGGCGAGGTCGGCGAGATCGGCCAGTGCATCGGTAACACGGTGGGGGGCTTCGTAGGCGGCGCAGGTGTCCGCACCCAGCAGGCTGTCGCGCAACAGCGCCCGGCGCTCCTTCTTCGACCGCGGCAGGAAGCCAAGGAAGCGGAAGCGGTCGGTGTTAAAGCCGGAGACGGCCAGCGCGGCGACAATGGCGGACGGCCCCGGCACCGGCACAACGGGGATATCTTCCGTCACGCACGCCGCCACCAGCGCCTGTCCGGGGTCGCTGATGCCCGGCATGCCGGCGTCGCTCACCAGCGCCACGTCCTTCCCCTCGCGCAGCAGCGCCACCACCTCGGCGATGCGCCCCGGCCCGCTGTGGGCGTGGTAGCTCATCGCCGGCGTGTGGATATCAAAATGCGCGAGCAGCTTGCGCGTGACGCGGGTATCTTCGGCGGCAATCATCGCCACCTCACGCAGCACCCGCACCGCGCGCGCGGTCATGTCCTCCAGGTTGCCAATCGGCGTGCCGACGATGTAGAGGGTTCCAAGCATAACGTATACCCCTCCCGACCCTCCCCTGACAGGAGAGGGAATTCAGGAGACGAGTGTATTATACGCGCCGCGCGGGGGCTTGTGCAGGGGGGCGGGCGGATGGAGGAGAAGTGGGTAGGTAAAGGTACTTATGCGAAATGGGGACAGCAACGAATTTCCTCGCGCGGTTGATTTAGTCAGGCGCGGATAGATAGGAAATTCGTTGCAGTCCCCATTTCGGCGGCACGGTGGTTTGGTCACGGCACGGACGGGACAGACTACACATGGCAGAACGATGCTGTGCATGGAACAGTCGTGTATCCGCTACAACCAAGTGCAGGCCTGGCCATGCGCAGTCAGTTCCAGCGATATCGGTTTTTTTGAAGAGGGTAAATCTTTCTGTTTGAGTGTAATGTTTTCCCGTCGGCTGATGACTGTAGAGGTAGAGAAGCCAAAATCCGCGGAGGTGAAAGTATGGACGATGCCGCGCTGATTGAGGCCACGTTGCGGGGTGACGTGGAGGCGTTCGGGAAGCTGGTACAGCGGTACCAGCATCTCCTGGTCGCCGCCGCGCGGCACCTGACCCGGAATGCGGAGGACGCGGAAGACCTGGCGCAGGAGGCGCTGGTGGATGCGTATCGCCACTTGCGATCGCTGAAGGACCGCGCAAAGTTCCGGGGCTGGGTGTTCGGCATCCTGCGGCACAAGTGCCTCACCGCCCTCAAGCGCCGGAAGCCGGAGCCCGTCTCGCTGGACGAGTGCACCGAGCTACCCGCGCTGTCGCCCGCCGACGTCGGCGGCGACCTGGCCGAACTCCTCGACAGTCTGCCCCTAGCCTACCGCGAAATCCTCGCCGCTCGTTACGTGCAGGAACTCAGTTATGAGGAAATCGCCGAGGTGCTGGGCACCAGCGTGAACACCGTGCGCGTGCGCTGCTGCCGCGCCCGTGAACGCCTGCGCGCACTGTTCGCCGCCCGCGGACGGGAAGGAGGCGTGCGATGTTGAAGTCCTGTGAAGACTGGGCTGTGCTGCTCTCCGCCTATCTTGATGATGAAGTCTCCAATGCCGAACGTACCAAGGTGGAAGATCACCTGAAGACATGCGACGGCTGCCGCGCGCTGGCCGAACTGCTGCGCTGTGACGCGCAGGACACCGCCGCCACCCTGCGGGAGCGCGGCGCGAGCGGCGCCTTCGCCGCCGGCGTGATGGCGCGGGTAGCGGAAGAAGAGATCGAACCCGCGGACCGGTATGAAGCCATCCCGGTGATGCCGGAGAAGCCGAAGTGGCGCTCGTCTATCTGGGAATGGCTGGTGGTGGTTGGGATTATCGGCATCGTTGCTATGGTGATGTTCCCGGTGTTTGCCAAAGCGAGAGAGAAGTCACGCTCGAGTACCTGCTTGAACAACGCCCGGCAAATTGCTCTCGCGATCCAGATGTATGCACAGGATAACGGGCAACGATTACCGGGAACCGACTGGCTGCAGGAACTTGCTCCATATGATGTGAAAGGTCGCCTACTGGACTGCCCAACGACTACCGGGCGAGGGAACAGCTACGTCTATAATGCCGACCTTGCCGGTAAAGACCTTGGTGATTTCCCGGATCCCTCAACGGTTCCACTGGTATGGTGTACGGCAAACCACAACGGTAACCGGGTGATGGCCTATCTGGATGGGCATGTCAGCTTTGAGCGGATACTACATGAAGCTGTGGAAATGAATCCTTCGTCCGCCGCGGAAGCGAACACGACGTTCGCGTCACCGTCCAAACATGTGGCGAAAGCTCCCGTAACGACAAATCCTAGCGGCAGAGTGCTATCACCGCAGCCAGCGAAGCCGGCTACGCCCACCATCGCCCCGCCGACGAAGAACTACGGGCTGGCGGACCGACTGCAGATTGCCTATAAAGTGGAGGTGGCGCTGGAGAGCGGGAACGTGCAGGCGGCGCTAGAGCGGGCGGAACTGCTTTTCCGCCAGCATGACGGATTCGTACTGAACTCGAACTACGCAAGCGGCGTGGAGGAGACGCCCGCGACGGCAGCGGTGAGCGGGCGCGTACCGAGCGAGAATCTCGGCAAGATGCTGGTGGAACTGGGCGCGCTGGGCACGCTGGTGAGCCGCACGGTGAACGGCGAAGACCTGACGGCGGCGCACCTGCAAAACCTGGAGACGCTGGGCGACCTGCGCGGCATCCAGGGGCGCGTGGGCGGTATCCAGGATCGCGCAAAGCCAGGTGACGCTCTCCGCGCGGAAGAGAAGCTCAGCGGCGCCAGCCGCGAGGCGACGGGCACGCGCATCGAGGAGTACAAGCTGCAGAGCCGCGTGCGGCTGGCGGAGATCACCGTGCGCATTGCCGGCGCGCCGGCGAAGAAGCCGGTGGAGAAAAAGCTCTCGCCGTTAGCCGCCTCGCTGCACGGCGCCGTGCGCGGATTGAAAGCCTTCGGTATCTGGCTCCTGTCGGTGCTCATTCCCATCGTTATCTTCCTGCCGGTGTGGGGGCCGTTGTTGTGGCTTGCGATCTGGTTGTGGAAACGGTATGGGAAGCGTCGTCCGCCGGCGGCGTGAAAAATGAGACGTATCATCTCCATCCTCTGCCCCGGTGTATATCAGGGCAGGGGATTTTCCATCTCTGGGGGGTATGGCATCGTAAACCAATGCACCTTTGCCTGGGTGCCACGTGCATATGATTGTGCAGATCCAGGTCCGGCACCTACGCGCGCGGCTCGACGGAGTCTCGCCCAATGCCATTTAAATAAGAACTCTCGTCCGTCACGCGCGACCTCTCCCCCATCCCCCCCTACATGGGGAGGGGAGAGTAAGAGGGAAAAATGGCGATGCGGCAAGACGGGTCCACCACACGGAGCAAGCTTATTTGAATGGCATTGGGAGTCTCGCCCTCCAATGTATCTCTACTCCGGATTGTCTATTCGAAGGCGCCTTGCAGCGGCTGCGGCGCTACTACAAACTACTGACTTCCGTACTGTTACCACCGTCGTTCACTCAGTTCACTGATTACTCACCCGCTTCCGCGCATTGTCACTCTTTTGCCGACAGGAACGCTTGCATTGCGGGTAGAAGTAATACCACGATGCGACGACGTGGCGATTATTTTTCTGAGAGAAGCGGGCCTTCGTTCTTCAGCGAACTGCCGGTGACGAAGGTTATTCTGCTGGCGTGGGTGGCTGTCTTTCTGCTGGAGCTTTTCACCAGCGGGAGGATTGATGCTTTCCTGGCTTTTCACCCACTCGTCTTCCCAAACGCCATCACCGGGCTGGTGACATATCCGCTCATCGTCGGATATGCCAATATTTTCGGGCTGCTCATTAACGGGCTGGTGTTCTACTGGTTCGGCGGCAGCCTGGAGCGCAGTTGGGGGCCACGGCGATTCGTCATCTTCCTGTTAATGGCAAACATCGCCGCGGCGCTGGTGTGGGAAATCGGCATCTTCCTCTTTACCGGCAGGACCAGCGGTATTGGTGAGCCGTGGTTCATGCTCTCCTCCGTCATCATCGCCTGGGCTTGGCTGAGCCCGGAAGCGACGATTATGCTCTGGTTTATCATCCCGATGAAGGCTAAATGGATTGGCTGGATCAGCATCGCCGGCCTGTATTTGCTGATGCCGCTGCGTTATGTCGAGGGATTGATGATCCTCATCATGGGCTTCTTCGCCCTCGGCGGCGTGGCGGTGGCGTATGCCTACGCCCATTGGGAACGCCGCTGGGGGTGGATTCCTCGCCAACCGCGCGAAGCACGCGCATTACCTCGCCCTCGCGAGCAGGCCGTGTC
>JAKIYB010000193.1 GCA_022708765.1 Armatimonadota bacterium
CGCCTCCACCCGCCGGCGCGTCTCCAGCGCGGTGAGGCGACAGCGCGCGGTCAACGTCTCACGCAACGCCGCCGGCAGGTCAGTCATCGCGGCGAAGGAGGTGGCCAGCCGCCGGTGCATGCCGGCGAAAAGCTGCTTCGCGCGGTAGGCGGGCACGCCCAGCGCCGCCAACACTTCCGCCAGCTCTTCCGGAAAGAGCTCTTTAACATCCACGTTGTCCGGGAACGCCGATGTGGTCACCGCGGCTCCCTTCAACCGACGCGCGCTTCCTGTGCAACCTCCATGGCGATCTCCGCCCAGCGCCACAGTCGCTGCGGCTGATAGGCCACCGTGCTGATATCCTTGAAGATGAGTTCCAGCGGGCAACCGTGACGGGCGCAGATGTCGGCCGTCGTCTGCAGGTGCTCGCGCGCGGCATTTTCATCGAAACTCGGCCAGGCGAGAAGCGCCGGATTCGGCTTGCGCGAATAAACGTAATCGCCGCGAATCTCCGACGCGCCCAGTTCTTCATCTACCCATGGGCTCATGGAAATTTTGCGCAGATTGGGGATTCTGCGCACTTCGGCCATCTTGCGATCCAGGGGGTCGCAGCAGCCGTAGTAGACCAGCCCGAAGCGGCGGAAGAGCGGCAGGTTTGGCTCGATCTCATACTCCTTGAACATCGCTGGAGAGACGGTTGAAAACATTTGCGCGAGGCCGAACATCCAGATGTCTTTCGTGCGCGGTTTTGCCGGGTCAAAGCCGGGCGCCGGCAGTTCGTCAGTGAAGGCGCCGGTGCAGTGAATGAGCGACTGGCTGTGGCAGAGCAGGCCTTCCGCCTCCGCCTGGTCGAGCATCGTCATGTAGCCGCCCACCATGCGTTGTACCAGCTCCATCATAAACTCCGGGCGGTCCACCAGCGCGAAACACGCATCTTCCACGCTCATCCAGGCGCTGATGGGATCCCAGATGGAGAGATAGGGATCGTAGCCCTGCTCGAAGATGTCGAGCGTGCCATCAAAGAGGTCGTGCGCTACCTCCATGCGACGAGCGGTTTCCGCCGCATCGTGGATGAGCACCGGTGTCTGCACGCGGTCCAGGTCGGCATCGGACACAAGCTGGTTTGTGTAACCATGCCCCACCACGCTGTTGGTCGGGTCGCCCACAGCGATACGTTCCTGCGTGCGGATGCCGAAACCGGTGCTGTGAATCGCCTTCGATACGCGGATAAAGGGGTCCACCACCATATCTACGCGGAAATGCCGCCACTGGTAAAGCGTGCGGCGGAGGAAGTCTTCGTAATCGCGGCACTCCTGGGCTTCGCAGCGCAGCGTCAACTCGTCGTCCACGTTCATCTCGTTCCAGCAGACCTGATCAATGGTTACCATCGGGCGCACCGGGCGCAGGCAGTTGAGCGCCCGCCAGCGCGCCCGCGTCTCATCCTGCGCGGGCAGGGCGGCGACTTCCGCCACTTCGGCGGCCAGGACGCGGATGATTTCGCGGTCGTGCATCGTTGGCATGGGGTGATCCTTTTCACAGAAGGTTGCGGCGGCCCGGCGGCCTGCCGTCGTCATTGTACCACCCACCGCAAGGCTACGCCAGTATCTGCGGCGCATGTGTCGCGACGGTCATTTTCTTTCTCCGCCGTAGGGTTGTTGAAACCGAGGCACATTGTCCATCGCGCGTCACGCGCTGGAAATATAGAACGGGTACAGTACAGTAACCATCGCAACGACCGCGACAACCGAAGGGAAGTGCCCCATGGAAACGCTTGCTCGATTTTTGGAGGAGATACAACTTGGCGTGGTGGATGACCCGCATACGAACAGTCGCGTCGCGCTCACCGAGAAGGTGACCGTTTGCCCGTCCTGCCGCAGCCTGCACACCCTGCGGGAGGAGCATGGCCATGTCTTCTGTCTCGCCTGCGCCTGGGCGTTCCGCCAGCGCAAGCGCGCCGCCCGATCAAAGCCGGCGGCGTGACCGTGCCCTGATTGCCTTGCGAGACGCCCCCGCGTCATGCGGCGCGGGGGCGTTAAATATGTCACGATTTTCGATCATGATGAGGATTTCGGGTCCGCGTATTCCGGTGCGCCGTCAAGGACGAAAATGATGATGCGTTCGCCGCGGGCGGTGCTGATGTCGGTATGCATGCTAAGGATGTCACAATGGGTGATGCCCTTGATGACGGCTTCCAGCAGCATGCGGGCGCCTTCTACCAGCTCCGTGCGCATTTGTTTCACCAGCATGGTACCGCGTGGGACACCGGCGCCGCTGACGAGTTGCTTTTCGGCAGGCGTGAGTACGCCCTGCAGGCGCACCAGCACCATATCCTCTACCAGGTAGGTGATGGTTTCGGTTGGCCCGCGTCCCATATATTCCTTCTCAAAGCGCGTCATCGCCTCGCTGATCTCTGCCTCGAGCTGCCCCTTCGTCTTCATACGAATTCATCATACCGGGAATAAGCGAACGGGTAAAGGGCCGGTGATGGGAAGCAGAAGGGGAAGACAGGCTTCCGATTGCGATGACGACGACAATGACGATTATTGAGCACCCGCCCCTTGTCAATTCGGCGGAAATGGTGTCTAATCGGGGGAGATGCAGACAACCACGGCAACCCAACTGGTGTATTACGCGGACGCCATTCGCGAGGCGCTGGCGCTGGAAATGCGACGCGACTCCTCAGTGGTGCTCTTTGGCGAGGATATCGCCCTCTATGGTGGGGCGTTCGGCGTCACGCGCGGCCTGCTGGAGGAGTTTGGCCCGGAACGGGTGGTGAATACCCCCATCTCCGAGGGCGGCTTCACCGGCGTGGCCATCGGCGCGGCCCTCACCGGTCTGCGCCCGGTGGTTGAGTACATGTTCATGGACTTCATCGCGCTGGCCAGCGACCAGATCGTCAACCACGCGGCGAAGTTCCGCGAGATATACGGCGAGCAGGCGCGCGTGCCCATTGTCTTTCGTGCCGCCGCCGGCGCCGGGCGCTCCTACGGCGCGACCCACTCGCAGATGCTCGAAGGGTGGTTCATGCACGTGCCGGGGCTGAAGGTCGTGGCGCCTTCCACCGCCGAAGATGCCCGCGGATTACTCATCAGTGCTATTCGCGACGACGATCCGGTACTGATGGTGGAGCATAAAGACCTGTATAAGGTACGCATGCCGCTCAGCACCGAGGCCGTGCCCATCCCGCTGGGGTTGGCACGGGTGCTGCGCGAAGGCGATGCCGCTACAGTGATCAGCTACTCGAAAGCCGTGCACACCGCCGCGCTGGCCGCCGCGCAGCTTGTTAAGGAAGGCATTCACGTCGAGGTGATTGACGTGCGCTCGCTGAAACCGCTGGATACGGCGACCATCGCCGCCTCAGTGCGCAAGACCGGGAAAGCGCTCATCGTCACTGAAGCCATGAGCGCCGCCGGTCCCGCCGCTGAGTTGGCGTATCAGGTGATGGAGGGGGCGTTCGATTACCTGGAGGCGCCTATCGTCCGCCTCACCACTCGCGAGACGGCTATCCCCTTCGCGCCATCGTTGGAAGCGGCAGTGGTACCGGGAGTGGAGGATGTTGCGCAAGCGATTCGAGCGCTTGCCGGCTAATATTTGAGTCTGTTCAGTGTGGCGATGTGTTGTGAAAGCGAGAGTTCCTGTGTCGCTAGAATCATACCTGGCCGCGGGCCGGGAGTCCATGCAAAAGGGTGATTATGCCGGCGCGCTGGCGCAGGCGGACGCCGCGCTGGCGGTGGAGTCGGATTCGTTCGACGCGCTGCAGTTACGCGGGCGGGCGCTCTTCCTGTTGGGGCGCGATGAGGATGCATTGCAGGCGCTGCGGTTGGCGCGTGCCGCGCGGCGCCGGCAGTGGCATGCTGAGGAGCCGCCACCCGATCCGCATGAAGCATATGATGAGGAGCCGGCCCTGGCGCCGGAACCAGTAAATCTGGAGGCGCTGGAGACGCTGCTGGCGCTGCACGCGCGCTACCACCTGGATACCGAACTGCTGGCGCTGCTGGGAGAACTGGCGGAGGATGCCGGACGATATGAAATTGCTCGCGATGCCTTTAACGAGCTTATCGAGCAGGAGCCGGACCACCTGGACGCCTGGGAAGGGCTGGTGCATGTTCTCTGTCACCTTGACCTGGATGCCGCGCTGGAGGCGGTGGAGCGCGCGCTGGGCGCGTTTCCGCGCCACGCGCTCTTCCTCGAATTCCTCGGTTTCATTCACTACCGTCGTCGTCGGTTCCGCGAGGCGCTGCATGCCTACCGTCAAGCCATCAATTGCGGTGCTACCCATCCCGACAACTACGAGGCGGTGGTGCAGTGCTACCTGGCGCTGAACGAGCCGGAACGCGCCATCGAGATGCTGGAGCAGCACGCGCGCCGCGAACCGAATGATCCGGAGACACACCGCTTTGCCGTGGAGGTAGCGCTGGGCAGTGGACAGCCGGACCTTGCGCTGGAGCACGCGCATCAACTGGTGCGGCTGGAGCCGTCCCGCGCGGAGACATATTGCTACAAGGCGTGGGTCGAACTGGCGTTGGGCGACTGGGAAGCTGCCTCGCGCACGCTGCGGCTCGGTTTCCACAAGGTGGTGGACGGCGCCTTCGCGCTGTATGAGCTAATAGATATCCTCATTACCGACGGCGCGATGGACGAAGCGCTGCGAGTGGCGGAGTTGGCTTGCTCACTGGCGCCAGAGCACCCGGACTCACTCGCCGCGCGCGGGAAAGTGCTGAAAGAGATGGGCGCGCTGGATGAAGCGCTGGACGCCTTTCGCGCCGCCGCCGCGTTGGCCCCGCGCGATGATGTCTACCAGACCTGGCTCGGGGTGGTGCTCTCCGCGCAGGGCGAGCACCAGGCAGCCATTAAGCAGTTCAATTACGTGCTCGCGCGCCGACCCGATGACCTGTGGACGCTGGCGAATCGCGGCCTCGCGTTCCTGGACATGGGCGTGCCGGAACGCGCCTACGCCGATTTTACCCGCGGGTTGGAACTCGATCCCGAAGAAGCGCACCTGTATCTGTGGCGCGCGGGGGCGCTGGCTCGGTTGGATGATGTTGACGGTGCGCTGCGTGATGTGCGGCAGGCGCTGGATCTTAGCGACGATATTTTTGAAGAACTTGAGCATGAACCACTGCTTGATCAACTACGCGACGACCCACGCTACCGTGCCATGCTTGATTCTGAAAGCGAGGACTGATCGCGATGGTTGAGGCCACCCCCGGCCCGCTCCACGTCCTGGCCTGCGTCCCGCTGGCCGCGGTGCATCGCGGCAACACGCTGCTGGCTGACCTGCAGGCTGGCGCACCGGCGGCTACGGAATTTTTCACCGCCGGCGCCGGAACGTCCCACGCCGACCGCACCGACCTTTCCGAGATTCTTCTTAACCAGCAGGCGCGTTTCGGCGCGGGGGAGGCGGCGCTGGCAAACGTCCGCCGCCTCGCCAACCCGGCGACGCCGGTCGTCACCGTCGGGCAGCAGCCGGGGCTGCTTACCGGGCCACTCTACACCGTCTACAAGGCCATCACCGCCATCTCCCTCGCGCGACGACATGGCGGGGTGCCCGTCTTCTGGGTGGGCGCCGATGACGACGACCGCGCGGAAATTGATCACTGCGGGTTATGGGACGCGCATGAGACGCTGCACACCATCCACTATCCCTTCGACGCCGGCGCACCGAGCATGCTGGTGGGCGATTTGCCGGCGGGGGACGCGGCGGAGGTGGTGCTGGCGCAGGCGCTGCCACTGCTGCGCGACCTGCCGCACGGGGGGGGAGGCGGAAGCCATCCTCCGCGAGACGCTGACCGGCAGCGCCGACCTTGGCACGTGGTTCGCGCGGTTGCTCAGCCATCTCTTCACCCGCTGGGGGCTGGTACTCTGCGATCCGCGTGATCCCGCGTTGCGTCGGCTGGCGCTGCCGGTCACTCGGGCGGAACTGGCGCGACCATTAGAGACCACTCGCCGGCTGGATGCCCGCGCCGCCGAATTGCACCGCCGCGGCTACCGCCCGGCGCTCACCAAGCCGGAGCAGGTGGTCAATCTCTTCTATTACGACGGCCAGCGCTACCGCATCAGCTTCACCGATGGCGCGTTCGAGGTTCGTGGCGCGCGCATCGCACCCGATGCCCTGCGGGCGGAACTGGAGACCGAGCCGGACCGTTTCATTCCGAACGCGGTGCTGCGCCCGGCTGTGCAGGAGTACCTTTTCGGCAGCGAGGCGTTCGTCGCCGGACCGAACGAGGTGGCATACTGGGCGGAGTTGGCGCCGGTCTTTGACGCGCTGGGGGTGCGCCTGCCGCGGGTAGTAGCCCGCGCCGGCGCCACGATGGTGCCCCGCCGTCACACCCGCCGCCTGCGCCAGTGGGATGTGACGCTGCTCGATGTGCTCTTCGAATATGACCAGCTTCGCCTGAACCTGCTGGATGCCGTGCAACCCGACGCCGTGCGCGAGGCCTTCACCCTCAGCCGCGTGGAACTCGAACGGATCTCCGACCTTCTTACCCACGCCGTCGCCAGCGTGGACGCTACGCTTGCCGCCTCCGCCGCCGCCGCCCACCAGCGTATGGAACATGAAATCGAACGTCTGGAGCGAAAAACGCGGAAGGCCATCGAACGCGGCGACGAGCAGCTTACCTCCCGCCTCGCCGAGACCCGCGAAGCGCTGTTTCCGCACGGGGGATTGCAGGAACGGGTGTTGAATGTATTTTCGCTAATCGGACGCTGCGGGGAAGGGATAATTGAGCGGTTGGTCGAGTTGTTGGGTGAAGAGGAAGGACAACATGCCTTTGTCGAAATATAGAATAAACGATTATTACGCCCGCTTACCAAATAGGAGATCACGATAATGTCTGCGCCAGAAACGCTCCCATATCCCATCCACCCCTCCATCCTTGCATTTGATTTTTCTATCATCAGCGAGCAGATGCGCGCGCTTGATGTCGCGGGGGCGGACGCATTTCACTTTGACGTGATGGACGACCACTTCGTGCCGAACCTCACCTTCGGGCCGATGGTGCTGCGCACGCTTCGGTCGGTGACGGCGCGGGCGTTTCACGCGCACTTGATGGCCTACCACCCGGACGCCTATATCCCGCGCATGGCGGAGGCGGGGGTGCAGCGGCTTTACGCGCATCCGGAAGCCACGCCGCATATCAATCGTACGCTGGGGTATATCCGCGACGCGGGGATGGAGGCGGGGGTGTCCATCAATCCCGGCACGCCCGTCGAGGCACTGGAGCCGCTGCTGGAGATGGTTGACGCCGTGCTGATGATGTCGGTGAACCCCGGCTTCGGCGGGCAGGCGTTCCTGCCCATCACCTATCGCCGCCTGGGCCAGTTGCGCGCGCTGATGGCGCGGCTGGGTGTCTCACCGGCGGTGGTGGTAGACGGTGGAGTAGACGGCGGCAACATCGCGGCGCTGGCGCAGGCGGGGATGACCGAGGCGGTGATCGGCACCGCGCTCTTTACGGACGGCGATCCGGCGGCGACGATGCGCGCCATCGCGGGGGCGGCATGGGGCGGATAGACCTGCACCTGCACACCACCTATTCCGACGGCACCTGGACGCCGGAGGGGCTGGTGGCGGAAGCCGCCGCGCGCGGAGTGACGCTCATCGCCGTCACCGATCACGATGACATCGGCGGCATCGTCCCGGCGCAGGCGGCGGGCGCGGCACGGGGCGTGCGCGTGCTCAGCGGGGTGGAGATCAACACCGAGGTGGGGCGCGAGCATATCCACATCCTCGGCTACGGCTTTCCCCCGGACGCGCCGGTGCTGTGGGACGCACTGGTGGAGTTGCGTCAGTCTCGACTGACGCGCCTGCGCAAAATGCTCCAACGATTGGAATCACTGGGATATCCGCTGGAGGAAGCGCGCGTGCTGGCCATCGCCGGGCATGGCTCGGTGGGACGGCCGCACCTGGCGCGCGCGCTGGCGGAAGC